>DATJYA010000216.1:0-2374 GCA_035499835.1 Pseudolabrys sp. | reverse complement strand
CTCGTAGTCGGCGAGCGAAATGCGCGTCACCTCGATGTCGTTCAGGGTGAGCTCTTTCACCGCCAGCGCCGCCAGCTTGACGTTGTGCGAGCCGATGCGCGTCGAGCCGGGGATGACGAGGATTTTTGGGCCAGGCATCGGCGGCTCCGCAGGCGAGCGCACATATCACACTAAACGACAAACGCTGTCATGCCCCGCGCAGGCGGGGCATCCAGTACCCCTGCCGAAGTCGTTAGACGCGGAGCAGATTTGCGAGCACCGGGAATACTGGATCGCCCGCCTGCGCGGGCGATGACGGCACTTTATTGGCCGCGATAGACCCAGACGCGCGCCGGCGGCAGGTTCATCCAGATCATTTCGGAGGCTTCCGCCTTGATGCCGGAAAGCGCCTTCGGGATCGGCGGCAGCATCGCGTAGGTAAACTGGATGAAAGGCGCGGAAGGCGCCAGCAGTCCCATGGCATCGGCAATCAGGCGCAGCCGCGTGCGCAGCGGCTTGGTCACCAGCGGCAGCCCGGAGACGACCGCGGCGGCCGGCTCACGGACATAGGTTTCGAGCAGCCGGCGCAACCGGTAGGCGTCGCCCTGCACCACCGTCGCCGCCGGATAGCGCGAGCGCAGCAGACGGCAGAACGTCGGATTGAATTCGACCAGCACCAGACGGGCGGGATCGATGCCGTGCTCGACCAGCGCCTCCGTCACCGGGCCGGTGCCCGGGCCAAGCTCGATCACCGGGCCATTCGATTTCGGATCGACATAGTTCGCCATGGTGCGCGCCAACGCCTTGCCCGAGGGCATCACCGCGCCGGTGGAAATCGGCTTCTCGATCCAGGAGCGGATGAACTGCACCTCGTCGTCGAGACGCAGCGGCTTTTTTTCAACGCGAGCTAACGAATGCAGGGGCATTATGCGGGGTCGCCACAACGAACGGCAGTCATCAGACTGCAACATTCACCGGTATAGGGCGGCGGGCAACGGGTCAAGCCGGGTCGCCGGTGTCGCCCTTGCCACTGCCCAGGCCGTCGAAAAATTCCTTGACTCGACCGAAAAACCCTTCCGATTCCGGCTGGGTGTCTTCAGACGACAGTTTTTGAAATTCGCCGAGCAGTTCGCGCTGCCGCCTGGTCAGGTTTTGCGGCGTTTCCACCGCGACCTGGACATACATATCGCCCATCTGCTTCGCCCGCAGCACCGGCATCCCCTTGGCCGACAATCTGAAACGGCGACCGGTCTGGGTGCCGGCCGGCACCTTGACGCGCGCCTTGCCGCCGTCGATTGCCGGCACCTCGAATTCACCGCCGAGCGCCGCGGTCACCATGGAAATCGGCACCCGGCAATGCAGGTCGGCGCCGTCGCGCTGGAAGAGCGTGTGCGGTGCGATAGACAGGAAAATATAGAGGTCGCCGGACGGGCCGCCACGCAGGCCGGCCTCGCCTTCGCCGGCGAGGCGAATGCGGGTGCCATCTTCGACGCCGCGCGGGATATTCACAGACAGCGTGCGCTCGCGGGTGACGCGGCCGGCGCCGGCGCAGGCCGAGCACGGGTCGTCGATCACCTGGCCGCGGCCCTGGCAGGTCGGGCAGGTGCGTTCGAGCGTGAAAAAACCCTGGGCGTGCCTGATCTTGCCGGCGCCGCCGCAGGTGGCGCAAGCCTTTGGCTTGGTGCCGGCCTTGGCGCCGGTGCCGGAGCAGGCCTCGCAGGTGACCGAGGTCGGGATGCGGATCTGCGCTTCCTTGCCGACAAAGGCCTCTTCCAGCGTGATTTCCATGTTGTAGCGCAGGTCGGAGCCGCGCTCGCGACCCTGGCCGCGGGGACCGCCGCGGCGGCCGCCCATGCCGAACAGGTCCTCGAAGATATCGGCGAACGAGGTGGCAAAATCGGCGCCGAAGCCATGCGCCGCGCCGCCGGCCCCATGCTCGAAGGCGGCATGGCCGAAGCGGTCGTAGGCGGCGCGTTTCTCGCCGTCCTTGAGGACGTCATAGGCCTCGTTGAGTTCCTTGAACTTGTGCTCGCAATCCTTGTCGCCCGGATTGCGGTCCGGGTGGTGCTGCATGGCGAGCTTGCGGAAGGCGGCCTTGAGCTCGACCTCGGTGCAGGTGCGGGCGACGCCCAGGACCTCGTAGTAGTCGCGCTTGGACACCGTTTATCCCCGCCGGAAAAATTAAAACCTCGTCCTCAGGAGCGCCAGGCGCGTCTTGAAGGACGAGGTTCCATTGCGTCAGCCGTTAAGCTGATTTCTTCTTGTCGTCGTCGACCTCGGTGAATTCGGCGTCGACAACGTCTTCTTTTTTCTCGCCCGGAGCGCCTTCAGCACCCGGCTGCGCGCTCTGCGCTTCCTGCTGCTGCTTATACATGGCCTCGCCGAGCTTCATCGA
>DATJYA010000215.1:0-4606 GCA_035499835.1 Pseudolabrys sp. | reverse complement strand
TGGCCGGCCTGCTCTGCGCCTTTGCGGTCTTGCTGCTGTTCGGCATTTCCACGCCGCTTGCCGCGGCTTTCGCGCTGATGTTTGGCGGCGCCAATGGCCTTGCGACGATCGCGCGCGGCGCCGTGCCGCTCGCCCTGTTCGGCGCCTCCGGCTACGGCCGGCTGATGGGACGGCTTGCCGGTCCATTCCTGATCGTGCAGTCGGCGGCGCCGTTGATCATGGCTTTTGTGATCGAGAAAACCTCGGACATGACCGCGCTTGGACTGGCGGCGCTGTTTGCCGCGGCGGCGCTCGTTTGCTTCGTGGTGATCCGGCGCCCGGCCTAGCCGAACATCGCGTCGATGTCGCTCTGGCTGGCGTGGCCCACGTCGCCGTCGAGCTTCGGCCCATTGATCAGCCGCCGGGCAGGCCCCGCAGCCGCCGGCTGCGGCGCGGCCGCCATGTCCTCCAACAGCACCAGCATGCGCGTGACGTACTGCTCGACCGCCTGCAGCGCCGCGATCGCCTTGCCGATGCGCTGCCCGGCGAGGTCCTGGAAATTGCAGGCCTCGTAGATGCGCATTGTATTGTCCTGGATGTCCTGGGCGAGGCCACGCTCGAAGCCGGTCTTCTGCATGGCGGCAAGGGTCTTTGCGCTCTCGTCGATCGCCTCGCTGCACTTGAGGATCTTCTGCGTCGCCTTCTCCATGCCGTCGATGGCGGCGCCGAGCTCGTAGGCGGCGCGCGTCATGCGTGGCTCAGCGGCGCTGCCCTGCAGCGCCATGAGTTCATGCCTGTGGCGCAAGATGCGCTCGCGGATGAGGGCAAGCTCGCCGGCGGTGTCTTTCGGCGGTCGGTCGGTGGCGTGCGCGGGGGCTGCCCGCTCGCGGCCCTTGCCGAACGTCTGCTCGACGCGAAAAATCTTGCGCTGCACAGCGCCACTCCCGTTTCTCGCCCACACGCCTTTTATCAGCGCGGCGATTAACGCGACGTTTCATGAAATTGGCAATCGCGCGTTTACCATGTCGCTCGGCGTTTTACGCAAAATAAACTCTAAGCCGATGAACCGCGGTCGCGCAGCCGGCAATCTTGCGTCGCGGCGCGCCGGATTTACGTTTCGGTATCCCTACTGCCTTGTACTCAGCGTCAAGGGCGCCTGCCCGGTCTGTAGCGAAGCGTGCGGCGAGAGTTGAGTATGCAGCGTACATTTGCTTTCACCCTCATCGTCAGCCTGCTCGGCATCGGCGCCGCATCGGCGCAATCGGTGGCGCCGCGCGGCTATTCCGCGCCGGGGACGCCGCCGATGGTCGTCGTGGCGCAACCGCCGCAGATGAGGGCCAATCTCGGCGGCGGCTTCATCGAATTCCTGTTTGGCGATCGCGCGCCGCAGCAGCAGCCGGCGCCGCCGCCCGTGCGCGTCTACGGCGCGGCACCGGCCTCAAGCTACGCCGCCGTGCCGGGCGATCCGCAGGTGCAGCAGCCGACGCCGGTTTCATACGGCATCGACCCGCGCTACGCGCGCCGCGAGGTCGACTACAACGGCAAGGAGCCGCCCGGCACCATCGTCGTCGATACGCCGGACTTTTTTCTGTATCTCGTCGAGCCCGGCGGCAAGGCGATCCGCTACGGCATCGGCGTCGGCCGCCCCGGCTTCACTTGGGCGGGGGAACACAAGGTCTCGGGCAAGAAGGAATGGCCGGATTGGGTGCCGCCGGAGCAAATGCTCGAGCGCCAGCCCGGCCTGCCGCATTTCATGGCCGGCGGCCCCAACAATCCGCTCGGCGCCCGCGCCATCTATATCGGCTCGACCCTCTACCGCATCCACGGCTCCAACGAGCCGTGGACGATCGGCCATCAGGTGTCGTCCGGCTGCATCCGCCTGCGCAACGAGGACGTGATTGACCTTTACGATCGCGTCAAGGTCGGCGCCACCGTCGTCGTGCTCTAAAGGACCTGCACCGACTCCGCTGCGCCCGGCGGGCGGCCGAGCGCGAGGCGATGCGCCTTCAATAGCTCCGCAAAATCGTCGGACATGAAGAATTCGTACTCGCGCTCGCGCAAATGCGTCAGCGTGTCGAGGCGTTTGAGCTCGGAGTCGACGAAGCCCGGATGGCACATGATCAGCCCGCCGTCGGGCAGGCCTTCGAGGAAACGTGGAAATATCCGGGCGAACACCGCGTTGCGCGAAAAACTGTAGCTACCGGCAAAGGCCGGATTGGTGGCGATACCGGCCTTGTGCGCCTTGCGGCGAAATCCGGCGCTGAGCATGTCCAGCGTCACCGCCTTGTGGTCGCGCAGCCGCCGCGCGGCGCGGGCGCGCCCGCATTGGCGAGCCCAGGCCTGCGGCGTCGCCATTTGCATCACCTCGAGCAGCGCGTCGGCAATTTGCGGAAACAGATGCACGTGCTGGTGGCCATCGATGAAGTCCGGCAGGTGGCCGAAGGCGCCGGCAAAAGCATGAATCTGCGCGGCGATCTCCAGCTTCAGCGCGCCGCGGTCGAGCCTGCGTGCCAGCGCCGCAATTTGCATGGTCTTCATCGGCAGGAAGCGGCCGTCGCGCTTGGGCGTAAAGCTCTCGCTCACCGGCTCGAACGGCGCGGTCAGCGTCAGATGCAGGCCGAGCGCGGCCCGCTTTGCCCCGGCATTGAGCATTTGCAGCGAGCGGGCGTCGCCGCGGTCGAAATGCGGCGCCAGCACCATCACCGAGGTGGCATTGAGCCGTCCGCGCATGATCAGTTCGCGGATGGCGGCGTTGACCGAATGCGAAATGCCGTAGTCGTCGGCGCAGAGCCAGATATGCCGGAGCGGCTGCTGCATTGCTTCGCCGTGGCGCATGTCTTATCCGAAAACCGGTTCCCATCCCCGACCGAGTCGAGGACGTGCCTTTCGCGACATGTCTATTCCGCGGCGCGCGCCGGGGTCGTCTTGGCCGCGTCGTCGGCGCTTTTCATGCTGTGCTCGGCGACGAAATAGACCGGCCGCGCCTTGGCCTCGGACAACAGCTTGCCGATATACTCGCCGAGCACGCCGATCATCATCAATTGCACGCCGCCGAGCACCATCAGGCCGACCGCGATCGAAGGATAGCCGGGCACGTCCTTGCCGAAGAGCAGGGTGTCGAGCAGGATCCATGCGCCGATAAAGAGCGCGGTGGCTGCCATCAGCAAGCCAAGCAGGCTGGCGAAGCGCAGCGGCGCCACCGAAAACGACGTCAGCCCTTCGATCGACAGACCGAGCAGGCTCCAGACATTCCACGTGGTCCGCCCATGGGCGCGCGGCGCCGGATCGTAATCGATACGCACCTGGCGGAAACCGATCCAGGTCGCGAGCCCCTTGAAGAAGCGGTTGCGCTCGGGCAATTGCCGCAGCGCCGCCGCCGCGCGCGGCGACAGCAAGCGAAAATCGCCGGCGTCCTCGGGAAGCGGCTGCCGCGCGCCCCAGTTGATCAGCGAATAGAACATGTGGACGCCGACACGGCGCAGCCACGGCTCGTTCTCGCGGTGCGCCTTGGCGGTGAAGACCACGTCGTAGCCGTCGTCGAGCCAGCGCGACACCAGGGTCTCCACCAGATCGGGCGAATGCTGGCCATCGCCGTCCATGAACAGCACGGCGCCGAGGCGCGCATGGTCGAGGCCGGCGAGCAGGGCCGCCTCCTTGCCGAAGTTGCGCGACAGCGTCACCACCTGGATGTCGAGCGGGTCGGCCGGCAGCGCCTGCGCGATGCGGTTGGTGTCGTCCCTGCTGCCGTCGTCGACATAGACGACTTCAACCGGCAGATCGTATTTGACCTTGAGGCCGCGCGCGACCTGGCCGATGCGCTCGTGCAGCATGCTCAACCCCGCCGCCTCGTTGTAGAGCGGGATCACGATCGACAGCCCCTGCGTCGACGGCGTGCGCGCTGTGCTTCTCGTGCGTTTTGGCTTGACCGGCATTGTCCAAAGCGTCCTCTCGCGTTCTATAGCGTAACGGCCCCGGCCTGTCGCGCCCTCCGGTGGGACATGCTAATCGGGTTCAATGATGCAAAGGATCATCGGCCGCCTCACCGCGGCCTGGCAGCAGCGCGCGCTGGCGCTCAAGGCGCTCAGTTTCGGTCTCGTCGGCGTCGTCAATTCGGCCGTGGATTTTGGCGTTTTCTCGTTCGCCTATTATTACCTGGCGCTGCCGATCCTGGTCGCCAATACTCTGGCGTGGGTCGTGGCGGTGACCGGCTCCTACGTGATGAATTCGACCATCACCTTCGCCGCCGAATCGGGCCGCCGCCTCGCCTTGGACCGCTATATCGGGTTTGTGCTGTCGCAGGTTGCCGGATTTCTCGCCAATACCGGAACCGTCTGGTGTCTCGTCGAGCTCGTCCATGTGCCGGCGTGGGCGGCTAAGGTGCTGGCCATTGCGGTCAGCTTCGTCGTCAATTTTTCGCTCTCGCATTTCTTCGTTTTCCGGACGCGGAAGCGTGAACCGTCATGATCTACGATGACAATCTGCGGGCCGAGCGGCCCTGCTTCGTCACCCATCTCGAATGCGCGATGACCGGCGAGCGCTACGAAGCCGACCGCGTGCACAATCTGTCGCGCGCCGGCAAGCCGTTGCTGGTGCGTTACGACCTTGCCGGCGTGCGCAAGGTCCTGAC
>DATJYA010000214.1:0-2996 GCA_035499835.1 Pseudolabrys sp. | reverse complement strand
GAACATCAGATGCTCGAGGAAATGCGCAAGGCCCGACTTGCCCGGCGTTTCGTCGGCGGCGCCGACCTTGTACCAGACCATGTGCGTGACCACCGGCGCGCGGTGATCGGGAATGACGACCAGTTCAAGGCCGTTCGCCAGAGTGAAGTGGGAAACCTTGAGATCAGCCGCCGCAGGCGATGCCGTTGCTGCGACCAGCGCCGCGGCGGCGAACACGGCACCGCCAAAGAGCGACACGGAATGGAAAGTCTGGCGCCAGGACATACGTTTCAAATCCGCCGCAGGCCGCAACTCAAGCCGGCGACACCTTTATCGGACGGCACCAGAACCAACCGGATCAGTGGTTATTGCTGGGGACCACGTGGTTGGTCAAATAATCCGCACTCGTCGGGACAGCCGGCTTTTCCTTGCCAACCCCATAGGGCTGGTCGGGCGACGGCGTCTGATAACCAACCGGCGGATCGATGAGGCTCGCGCGCGGCGGTTCGCCGGTGAACTTCGCGGTCTCGCTGTCGTCCTTTTTGCCGAACAGGCTGCCGAACAGGCCGCCGGTATAGCCCAGATCGGACGGCTTGAAGGGCGCACGCGATTCTTCGTAGGTCAGCCCGGTGCCATCGCGCGAGGAATTCTTTTTCGGCCCAACATTCAATTTGTCCGGCGACAGCGGCTTGCGGTTGTCTTCAAGCTTCTGGCTGGTATTGAGGCCGGCATTGCGCTCGGCGGCCTTGGCCTGCTTCTCACGCTTGACGTCCGGATCGACCGGCCAGTTGGGGTCTTTGACGGAAGCAGTGGTTTCCGGCGGCGGCAGCGAAATGTTCGGCGGGATCACCAACGGGGCGCGCTCGCGATACTCGATGCCCTTGGTGTCGGGCCCCTGCAAGCCGATGCCCTCGAGCAGGCCGCGCAAGAATTTAACGTCCGGCGCCTCGTCTTCTTCATCGCCCGCATGCGCCGGCGACCAGACGAGAATCGCGGCAAGAGCCGCGGCGCAGGTCAAGGAAGCGCGCAGAGTGAATTTTGCGGTCATCCGTTGCAACATAAGCACCGATTTCGCGCTCGTTTCATCCCCGGGGGGCGCCGCCGCTGCCCCACTCCTCCAGCATATTCGCCGGGATCAGGGCGCTTTTGCGGCGCGGTCCCCACGCAATGATTCATACAGCAGGCCGATAACCCCGGCAACGATAGCGACATCGGCGAGATTGAAGACATACCAGTCGAATCGCCAATTTCGGTCCGAAATGTGAAAAAACACGAAATCGGCGACCCAGCCGTAGGCCAGCCGGTCGATGGCGTTGCCGACGGCCCCGCCGATAATGAGGCCGAGCGACAGCGCGGTAAGCCGCGTTTGGGCGCGCGAAAGCCAGGCCCAGAGCAGCGCCACTGCCACCACCTTGAAGCCGAGCAACACCCACTGCCCGAGCGGGCCCTGGGTCTGGAACAGGCCGTAGCTGATCCCGGTATTGCGGGCGAGCACCAAATCGATGAACGGCATGACATGAACCGGGCCGCGCCCGGCGATGTCATAGACGCGCAAGAGGTAAAGCTTCGCGATCTGGTCGATGACGCAGGCGGCAACCGCGACAGCAAAGCCGAAGCGCGTGAATGGGCCGGAGAGATAGGAGGAAGCTCTCATCGTCAGCCTGCGGCTATTCCGCCGCCTTGCGCATGGCTTCCCATTCGCGCAGCGCCTTAGCATCGCGCGGTGAGACGTCCGGGTACTCCGGATCGGCGCCGATGGTGGTGAGGATCTTCCACGAGCGCGCGCATTTGCGCCCTTCGGCGAGATTGGGAACCACTGCAACGCCCGGCACCTCCTCCAGCCGGAACGCCTCGACCGGCCCCTCACCCTCCACCAAGGTCGCCGCCGAAGTGATGCAGACCTCGGCGAGATCGATGTCGGCGACGGCCTCGAACAGTTCCTCATTCGAAATATGGACGATCGGATGCGCTTCGAGCGAGGAGCCGATGCGCTTCTGCGCGCGCTCGATCTCCAGGGCGCCGGTGACGACGCGGCGCACCATGCGCACCTTGCGCCATTTCTCCGCGAGCCCGTCGTCGCGCCAGGCGGCCGGCACCTCGGGAAACAATTCGAGATGCACGGAGCGGGCCTTGTCGCCATAGCGCGAGACCCAGGATTCCTCCGCGGTGAAGCAGAGCATGGGCGCCAGCCAGACCACCGTGCAACGGAACAGGTGGTCGAGCACGGTCAGGCAGGCTTTGCGCGTCGTCGACGAGATCGGATCGCAGTAGAGCGCGTCCTTGCGGATGTCGAAGTAGAAGGCCGAGAGATCCGAGGTCATGAACGCCGCGAGCGCGGCGAAGATGCGCTTGTAGTCGAACTCGGCGTAAGCCTGGCGGACGAGAGCGTCGAGCTCGGCCAGCCGATGCAGCATCAGCCGCTCGAGCTCCGGCATGGCGTCGTGCTTGACGCGCTCATCCTCGCGGAAATGCGCGAGGTTGCCGAGCATCCAGCGCACGGTGTTGCGCAGCTTGCGATAGGTCTCGACCGTGCCCTTGAGGATTTCCGGCCCGATGCGCAGGTCGTCGGCATAGTCTGAGGCGCAGACCCACATGCGCAGGATGTCGGCGCCTGACTGCTTGATCACGTCCTGCGGCAGCACCTGATTGCCGAGCGACTTCGACATCTTGCGGCCGTCCTCGGCGAGCACGAAGCCGTGCGTGAGCACGATGTCGAAGGGCGCGCGGCCGCGCGTGCCGCATGACTCAAGCAGCGAGGAGTGGAACCAGCCGCGGTGCTGGTCGCTGCCTTCGAGATACATCACGGTGTCCGGCCCGCCGTCGGCCTTGCGCTTGATGCCGGCGAGCGTCGGAAAATTCTTCGGGTCTTCGAGCACGAAAGCGTGCGTCGAGCCGGAGTCGAACCAGACGTCGAGGATGTCGTCGACCTTCTGCCAGGAATCGTTGGCGAGCTTGCCGAGGAAGCGCTCGCGCGCGCCCGGCTTGTACCAGGCGTCGGCGCCCTCGGCCTCGAAGGC
>DATJYA010000213.1:0-3000 GCA_035499835.1 Pseudolabrys sp. | reverse complement strand
TCGGCCTGTGAAAAGCTCGTTACCGAGCCGGAACCCTTGTCGGTCGGAAACGCGATCGGGCCCTCGTCGCTGTCGATGAGCGAAACCAGCACAAATTCCTTGCGTCCGAGTTCGGAGGCGATGCGCACCGGGACCTGCGCGTCGATCGTTTGCGCGGCTTCCGGCGGCAGGCCGGCGCGGGCGCGGATCACCGGCGCGGCAAAGGCGTGGAAGGTGAAGATCGCCGAGGTCGGAAAGCCGGGCAGCACCACGACCGGCTTGTCGCCGACGGCGCCGAGGCTGAGCGGCTTGCCCGGCTTGAGCGCGACGCCGTGCACCAAAATGCCCGGCGCGCCGAGGCGCGCGACGATGCGGTGCGACAGATCGCCGGCGCCCTTCGAAGTGCCGCCGGAGAGCACCACCATGTCGCAGCCTGCAAGCGCTTCGCGCACCGCGTTTTCCAGCGCCGCCTCGTCGTCGGGAAATGCGCCCATGGCGACCGGCTCGCCGCCCGCCTCGCTCACGGCGGCGGCGATGATGGGTCCGTTGCTGTCATAGACCCCGGCCGGCCTGAGCGGCTCGCCCGGGGCCACCAGCTCATCCCCCGTGGACAGCACCGCGACCTTCGGCCGCCGCACCACGCCGACGGTCGCTAATCCGCAGGCGGCGAGCGTGCCGATCTCGCGCGAGCCGATGCGCGTCCCTCGCCGCAGCAAGGTCTCACCGCGGGCGATGTCGGAGCCGGCGAATGAGACGAACTGCCCGGGCCCGACGGCGCGGCGCAATTCGATTGCCGGCGCGCCATCGTCGATGAGCTCGGTATGCTCGATCATCACCACGGCATCGGCGCCGCGCGGCACGACGCCGCCGGTGGCAATGGCCGTCGCCGTGCCGGGCGCGACCTCGATCGTGGGCGCATGGCCGCAGGCAATGACTTCGGCGTTCAGCACCAGCCGCTTCGGCGCCGTGTCGCCGGCGCCCCTGGTATCGGCCGAGCGCAGCGCGAAGCCGTCGACGTTCGAGCGGTCGAAGGCCGGCGCATCGAGCGGCGCGACGACGTCCGCGGCGAGCACACGGTTGAGCGATGCGGCGAGCGCCACTGGTTCGCCGGGCAGCGGCTTCAGATCGAGATGCCGCTCGAAACGCCTGCGCGCTTCATCGGCCGACACCACTTCAAGGAATTGCTCCTGCCGCGCCGCCGCGCGCACGCGCGCGAGCAAATCGGATTCAGCCTGCGCTCGCGATTTCTTCTCACCGCTCATTTCATGCGCCTCACGGCCACGGCCTGATCGCTACTTCGGCACCTTCCGGATAGCCTTCGCTGTCGGGCGGCACCAGCAACCAGCCGTCGGCGCGCGACAGGGCCGAGAGCGGCAGGTATTTCCCCGCCAGCGGTTCTGCAGCATCGCCGTCGCGGCGCACCGGCACGAATTCGGCAAGGCCGACCGGCGACGCCACCTTGCGCGCCAGCGTCGCTATTGCTGCCGGTTCGCTGTCGTCACCGCCGCAAAGCCGCGCCAGCAGCCGCCGGCCAACGGTGAGCCACACCGCAAGCGCGGCGTCGAGCCGGCCGGGCAGCAGCAGCGCCGGGCGAGGGCCGACGAAGCCGAAGGCCGCGGTTTCCCCCGGCGTCAGCGCGATGCCGTGCACGACGAGTTCGCCCTCGCGCGCCAGCGTCTGCACGCTGGTGTCGTTACGCCCGCTGCCGGTACCGCCGATAACGATGATGCCGTCGGCATTTTCCGACGCGAAGGCAAGCCCGAGGTCACGGCCAGTTTCGAGCCGCGCAATGCCGCCGCGGCGCTCGATATCCCCCGCCACCAGCCGCGCGGCGGCATGGACCATGGCGCTGCCGCGCACCGGCAGGATATGCAGGCGCGGCTCGCGCACGGTGACGCGCGCGAGGCCGGCGGCGGCAAAGACCGCAAGATCGGTCAGGCGCAACCGTTCGCCGGCGCGGCGCAAGGGGACCGGCGCATCGCAATCGCCGCCCGCAGCCAGCACACCTTCACCTGCATTGACCGAGGCGAGCGCCTCGGCGCGGCCGCCGGAGAGCTGCACCGCATCGAACGGCGCCACGCTGTCGGTACCCGGCGGCATTGCCTGACCGGATTCGATGCGCTGCGGCATGTGCGCGAGCGAGGCCGGCGCGTAACCGCCGGCGCCCTGGGTCTCCTCGGCGCTGACCGCCCAGCCGTCGACCAGGGCGATGGCCGCGCTTGGCCGTGCCGGAACCAGAACGTCACCGGCGAGCGTACGTCCAGCGGCTGCGGCGACATCGACCGCGCGCGGCGCGACCGGCCTCACGCCAAGCTCGAGCTTCGCCAGGACCTCGGCCAGCGGCGTAAGCCGTGCAATCGTCTGGCCGCTATCGAGTTTCGCCGCCATGCTTGACCTTGTCATCATTGCGATTCATCAGTCTACCGCAACCCGGGACCGGTCAAACCCGGCAAAGAGGCGCGATATGGCCGACAAAACCCTGAGCCTGCGCGGCCTCAAATGCCCCTTGCCGGCGCTGCGCACGCGCAAGGCGCTCTCGGCCATGCAGAGCGGCGAGGTGCTCAGCATCGAATGCACCGATCCGCTGACGGCGATCGATATCCCCAATCTGCTGCGGCAGACCGGCGACGTCCTCGAAAGCAGGG
Source organism: Pseudolabrys sp. (assembly GCA_035499835.1). Taxonomy (GTDB): domain Bacteria; phylum Pseudomonadota; class Alphaproteobacteria; order Rhizobiales; family Xanthobacteraceae; genus Pseudolabrys. The sequence continues at coordinate 376 of DATJYA010000213.1, read as the reverse complement.
CAGAGACCGGCGGGATTCTCAGCTTTCGCATCCGCAAAAAATAACGAAACGGAATTCGCTGCGCCCCGCGACCATAATGTGCGAGACTATCGGCCAGCGCGGCTGGGGTCCTGTCGGGTAGCGCGGCCATGAAGACCATTCTGATTCCCACGGAGGATCACGACGCCATGCCGGCGGTGCTCGAAGGTGCGCGGCTCATCGCGTATGCCTTCGGCAGCTACATGGAGGGCTTCGCCGTCCGTCCGTCACCGGCCACCTACGTGACGGTCGAGCCGGTGAGCAGCCTCGCCATCTCCGGCGCCTATGAAGGCGACTCGGCGCGGGCTGCGCGCAGCCTGTTCGAATCCTTCATGCACCGGCACAAGGTGCCGCAAGC
>DATJYA010000212.1:0-2695 GCA_035499835.1 Pseudolabrys sp. | reverse complement strand
GTGCATGTGTTGCCCTGCGATCTCGCCGACAAGGACGCGGTCGAGGCGCTGGTGCCGAGCGCCGAAGAAAAAATGCAGAGGCTCGACATCCTCGTGGCCAATGCCGGCGTCAACAGGGACAATCTCTTCGTCCAACTCAAGGACGAAGACTGGGACATGGTGATCGCCATCAATCTGACAGCGACCTTCAGGCTCACCCGCGCCGCGGTGACGCGCATGATGCGCCGCCGCTACGGCCGCATCATCGGCATCACGTCGGTGGTCGGTGTCACCGGCAATCCGGGACAGGGCAATTATACGGCCTCGAAGGCGGGAATGATCGGCATGATGAAGACGGTCGCCGCCGAATATGCCAAGCGCAACGTCACCGCCAATTGCATCGCCCCCGGCTTCATCACTTCGCCGATGACCGGCAGGCTCAACGAAAAGCAGCGCGAGGCCATCCTTGGCCGCGTGCCTGCGGGCAGGATGGGGAGCGCGGCCGACGTCGCGGCGGCGGCGGTCTATCTCGCCTCGGATGAAGCCGCCTATGTGACCGGGCAGACGCTGCACGTCAACGGCGGCATGGCAATGTTCTAGCGCATGACCGGGAAAAGTGGGGGCGAATTTTCACGGCGACCATACGTCGGAAAAAGGCGTAAATCCTTGGTTTTCCGCGGTTGGCCGGCCAGCCTCTCCGTGCTAGTCAACCGAATTGAAGTATGGTAACCGAACTTTGGCCCGGCTGGGGCGGCCGATAGCGGGCGACTGCAACTGAGTCTGCGCCGTGATTTCGTCTCGCCACCGTCAACCACGACGAGGCCTTAACCGCGATGGCTGCGATCATGGTCCCGATCGCGGCCCAAAATCTAAAACGCACGAGGTTGGAACGATGAGCGATATTGGCGAGCGGGTGAAAAAGATCGTCGTGGAGCACCTGGGCGTCGAGCCCGACAAGGTAACCGAACAAGCCAGTTTTATCGACGATCTTGGCGCCGACAGTCTCGACACCGTCGAGCTCGTGATGGCATTCGAGGAAGAATTCGGCTGCGAGATTCCCGACGACGCGGCCGAAACCATTCTGACCGTCGGCGACGCGGTCAAGTTTCTGGAAAAGAACGCGAAGAGCTGAGCCGTCGCTGCGCGGCTTCTCCCGGGATTCTCAATTCGTCGGCGTTAAGAGCTACGTCCGGTGGTGCGGGCGTAGCAGCGTCTGATCGTTAGTCGGAGCTCGTTTATGAGGCGTGTGGTCGTCACCGGCATGGGAATGCTGACCCCGCTCGGTTGCGGCGTGGAGTCGACCTGGGCGCGCCTCATCAAGGGTGAGAGCGGGGCTGCCCGCATCGAAAAGTTCGACGTCTCGGATATTTCCTGCCAGATCGCCTGCAGCATTCCGCGCGGCGACGGTTCCGGCGGCACTTACAATTCCGATCAATGGATGGAGCCGAAGGAGCAGCGCAAGGTCGACGAATTTATCGTCTTCGCCATGTGTGCGGCGCGTCAGGCGCTCGATGATGCCGGCTGGCGCCCGCAAAGCTACGAGGAGCAGGCGCGGACCGGCGTGCTCATCGGCTCCGGCATCGGCGGCATCGAGGGCATCGCTGACACCGCCCTGACGCTGAAGGAAAGGGGCCCGCGCCGCGTGTCGCCTTTCTTCGTGCCCGGCCGCATCATCAATCTTGCTTCCGGTTATGTCTCCATCGAGTTCGGCCTCAAGGGCCCCAATCACGCGGTGGTCACCGCCTGCTCGACCGGGGCGCATGCCATCGGCGATGCGGCGCGGATGATCATGCTCGGCGATGCCGAGGTGATGGTTGCCGGCGGCACGGAATCACCGGTCAACCGCATTGCCATGGCCGGTTTTGCCGCGCTGCGCGCCTTGTCGACCGGTTTCAACGATCACCCCAAGCGCGCCTCGCGTCCCTATGACCGGGACCGCGACGGCTTTGTCATGGGCGAGGGCGCGGGCTGCGTGGTGCTGGAAGAGCTCGAACACGCCAAGGCGCGCGGCGCCAGGATCTACGCCGAGATCACCGGCTACGGGCTATCCGGCGATGCCTTCCATATTACCGCGCCGGCACCGGACGGCGACGGCGCCTTTCGCTGCATGAGCATGGCGCTCAAGCGCGCGGGCATTTCCGCGGGCGACGTCGACTACGTCAACGCGCACGGAACCTCGACGCCGCTTGGCGACGAGATCGAGCTTGGCGCAGTGCAAAAGCTGGTCGGCAATGCCGCCGGCCGCATCTCGATGTCCTCGACCAAGTCCTGCATCGGTCATCTGCTCGGCGCGGCCGGCGCCGTGGAAGCGATCTTCTGCATCCTCGCCATCCGCGACGGGGTCGTTCCGCCGACCATCAATCTCGACAATCCGTCCGTGGAAACGCCGATCGATCTAGTGCCGCATGTGGCGCGCAAGCGCGACATCGATACCGCACTGTCGAATTCGTTCGGCTTTGGCGGCACCAACGCCTCGCTCATCTTCCGCCGCTATGCCAACTAGCGCCCTGCGACCCTCGCTTTCGCCATAATTGCTTCTAACCTGCCAAGGCCGCTAATATTTTTGCCCGAATCGGCCCGGTTGGGGGCGCCATAGCGCCGGGGATGGCACTGCGCGCCGGTTGCGGCATCTGGGAGTTTATTGAGGTGGCATTGCGGATGCCGACGGCGGGAAGATACGCGTGAACTCTGTTCCACCGCAAAATGGCAATGGCCG
>DATJYA010000211.1:0-4511 GCA_035499835.1 Pseudolabrys sp. | reverse complement strand
CGCGGTCGGCGCCTGGCTGGTAATTCACCAGGAGGCGACCGCCGGCATCATCATTGCCGGTTCGATCCTGAGTGCGCGCGCGCTTGCGCCCGTCGATCTCGCCATCGGCAACTGGAAAGGCTTTGTCGCCGCGCGGCAGAGTTGGCAGCGGCTCACCAAGCTGCTCGGCATGGTGCCGGCGCAGGCAGCGGTGCTGGCGTTGCAGCCGCCGCGCAAGAGCGTTGCGCTCGAAGGCGTTGCCGGCATCCCGCCCGGCAGCAACCGCGTTGTCGTGCAAGACATCAGTTTCAGTCTGCAAAGCGGCAACGCGCTCGGGATCATCGGGCCGAGCGGCTCGGGCAAGTCGTCGCTGGCGCGCATGCTCGTCGGTGTCTGGCAGCCGGCGCGCGGCCGTATTCGTCTTGACGGCGCCGCATTTGACCAATGGTCGTCCGAGGCGCTCGGCCGCCACATCGGTTATCTGCCGCAGGATGTTGAACTCTTCGCCGGAACGGTGGCGCAGAACATTGCCCGCTTCGCGCCGCAGCCGGATTCGGAGGCGATTGTCGCCGCCGCCAATGCCGCCAATGTCCATGACCTCATCGTCGGCCTGCCCGACGGCTATAATGCCCAGATCGGGGAGGGCGGTCACGCCTTGTCGGCCGGGCAGGCGCAGCGCATCGCGCTTGCGCGCGCGCTCTATGGCGATCCGTTTCTTATCGTGCTTGACGAGCCGAATTCGAATCTCGACGCCGAAGGCGACGATGCCCTGAGCCGCGCCATCATGGGCGTGCGCGCGCGAGGCGGCATCTGCATCGTCATCGCGCACCGTCCCGGCGCCATCGCCAGCGTCGATATGCTGCTGATGATGCACCAGGGACGCGGGCTCGCCTTTGGCCCTAAGGAAGAAATCCTCTCGCGCATGCAGCCGCGAGAAGGCATTGTGGCGCGGCCGCTCAAGGTCGTGCCCGATACCGCGGCAGTAAAATCATGAATTTTATGGGCAAAACGGCGAGCTTCGCCGGCAAAAGCGACAAGGAGGCAACCCCTCCGACGCCGATGTCGGAGTCGCACCTCTCAATTCGCCATCACATGGTGGCCGGCCTTGCCATTGTCATTGTGCTTGCCTTCGGCGTCGGCGGCTGGGCAGGAACAATGAAATTGTCCGGCGCCATCATCGCGCCCGGGCAGGTCGTCGTCGATTCAAACGTGAAGAAGGTGCAGCACCCGACCGGCGGCATCGTCGGCGAACTGCTGGTGCATGACGGCGACCGGGTGAAGGCCGGCCAGGTGCTGGTGCGCCTCGACGATACGGTAACTCGCGCCAATCTCGCCATCGTAACCAAGGGGCTGACCGAGCTCGCCGCGCGCAAGACGCGGCTGGAAAGCGAGCGCGACGGCGACGACAGCGTGAAATTTCCCACCGAACTGCTGGCGCAGGCCAAAAATCCCGATGTCGCCGCCGTCCTCGACGGCGAACGCAAGCTTTTCGAGCTGCGGCGCAACGCGCGAATCGGCCAGAAGGAGCAATTGCGTCAGCGGATCGAGCAGTTGAAAGAGGAAATCCGCGGCTTCCAGGCGCAGAAAGACTCCAAGGAAAAGCAGACCGCCCTGGTCAATCGTGAGGCCGCCGGCGTTCAGGACCTGTGGAAGCTCAAGCTCGTGCCGCTGACCAAGGTGACCGAGTTGCAACGCGAGGCGGCGCGGCTCGACGGCGAAGCCGGGCAGTTGATTGCGCAGGCCGCCGAGGCGGCCGGCAAGATCTCGGAGACCGAACTGCAGATCATCCAGGTCGACCGCGACCTCGCCAGCGAGGTGGCCAAGGAAACCCGCGAAATCGACAGCAAGATCGGCGAATATATCGAGCGCAAGGTGACCGCCGAAGATCAACTCAAGCGCATCGACATCCGCGCGCCGCAGGACGGCATGGTGTTTCAGTCCGCGGTACATACGGTTGGCGGCGTCATCACCGCCGGCGATACCATCATGCAGATCGTCCCCAATGCCGACCAGCTCTCGGTCGAATCGCGGGTCAACCCGCAGGACATCGACCAGATCCAGCCCGGCCAGAGCGTGGTGTTGCGCCTGTCGACGCTGAACCAGCGCAGCACGCCGGAGCTCAACGGCAAGGTGACGCGCATCGCCGCCGACGTCTCGACCGATCAGCGCACCGGACAGAGCTATTATCTCATTCGCATTGCCATGCCGCCTGAGGAAATCGCCAAACTCGGCGACATCAGGATATTGCCCGGCATGCCGGTCGAGGCTTTCGTGCAGACGGGGGAGCGCACGATGATTTCCTATCTGACCAAACCGCTGCGTGACCAAGTCACGCGCATGTTCCGCGAGTAAGGGCGCAAGTCCGCCTGAAGGAAGCATAGGTTTGGTTCGTCATGAAGTGGCCTGTGCAGTTGGCTCGGCGGTTCGGATGGGCGCGTGCGCTGTGCCTCGTCCTGCTGGTCGTGCTGGTCTTCCTGCGCATCGCCGATCCGGCGCCGATCGAGGAACTCCGCGTCCAGGCGTTCGACTTCTTTCAACTGCTGAAGCCGCGTGTTGCCGAGCAGCGGCCGGTCGTCATCGTCGACATCGACGAGAAAAGCCTCACGGCGCTGGGCCAATGGCCCTGGCCGCGCACGCGCGTCGCCGACCTGATCAGCAAGCTGACCAAGCTGGGCGCGGTCGTCATCGGCTTCGACGTCATTTTTGCCGAGCCGGACCGCATGTCGCCGCAGATCGCCGCCGACACGTTTCGCAATCTCGACGATGCAACCCGGGAGAAACTGCTGGCGCTGCCCAATAACGATGAGGTCATGGCCGAGGCCATCCGCCAATCGCGCGTGGTGCTCGGCGAAACGGGGGTGCCGTCGGTCGTCGTCACGAATTCGAGCGTGGCTCCGGCGGGCATCGCGACCCTTGGCGGCGATGCCAGGCCGTTCCTGTACAAATTTCCCGGCCATCTGCGCAATATCCCCTTGCTGGCAAAAGCCGCGGCCGGACGCGGCCTGTTCACCATCCGCACCGAGCGCGACGGCATCGTCCGCCGCGTGCCCGTGGTCATGCAGGCGCAGGGCGAGATTCTGCCGTCGCTGACCTTCGAGATGCTGCGGGTCGCAACCGGCGCCAGTACCATCCTCATTCGCTCGGATGCGGCCGGCATTCAAAGCGTCGCCATTCCCGGCTTCGTGGTGCCGACCGACCGCAACGGCCAGCTCTGGGTTCACTTCGCGCCACACGATCCGGCGCGCTTTGTCTCGGCCGTTGACGTGCTCGAAGGGCGCATCGCGCCGGATCTGATTTCGCGCAAGCTCGTCCTTGTCGGGACCTCGGCGGCGGGGCTCCTCGACATCAAGACGACGCCTGTCGATTCCGCCATGCCCGGCGTCGAGATCAATGCGCAAGTGCTGGAAGACATGCTGACCCAATCGACGCTTTCGGCGCCGGATTATGCCATTGCCGTCGAACTCGCCATCACGCTGGTGGCCGGCGCGATATTCATCTGGCTCACGCCAATCCTGGGTCCCTTGCTGCTGCTGGGCTTGGGCGCCTTGATTGTCGCGCTGCTTGTCGGCACCTCGTGGTACCTCTTTACGCAAGACAGGCTGCTGATCGATTTCACGTTTCCCGTGTTATCGAGTTCGCTCATTTATCTGTCGTTGATCTTCGCCAATTTTGTCAGCGAGCAGGCCAAACGCCGGCAAATCCGTTCGGCCTTCGGTCAATACCTGTCGCCGACGCTGGTGGAGCAACTGGCGCAGGAGCCGGAAAAGCTGGTGCTCGGCGGCGAGCAACGCGACATGACGATCATGTTCAGCGACGTGCGCGGCTTCACCACCATCTCGGAAATCTACAAGGACGATCCGCAAGGGCTGACGTCGCTGATGAATAGCTTCCTGACGCCCTTGACCAACGCCATCATCGACCGCAAGGGCACGATCGACAAATATATGGGCGACGCGATCATGGCCTTCTGGAATGCGCCGCTCTACGATTCCAGTCACGAGATCAATGCCTGCGAGGCGGCGCTCGACATGCTCGACCGCGTCGAGCAGCTCAATCACACGCGCAAGCAGCAGGCGGAAAGCCACGCCAAGCCGTTCATCCCGATCCACATCGGCATCGGCATCAACACCGGCTCCTGCGTGGTCGGCAACATGGGTTCGGACCTGCGCTTTGACTATTCCGTGCTCGGCGACAGCGTCAATCTTGCCTCGCGGCTCGAAGGCCAGTGCAAGACTTACGGGGTTCCGATCATTGTCGGCTCGAAGACGGCGCTCGCGGCGAAAGAGAAATTTGCCGTCCTTGAAATCGACTTCATCGCCGTCAAAGGCAAAAAGGAGCCGGAGGTGGTCTACGCCATCATGGGCCGCGACGATCTGGCCAGGTCGAGCCATTTCCAGCACTGGCGCGAACTCAACGTCAAAATGCTGTCCTGTTATCGCAGCCGTGACTGGATCGGCGCCCTGGCGGCAATCGAGGAGGGCCGGGCCGCCGATCCCGACGCGCGACTCGCCACGGTCTTCAAGGTCTATTCC
>DATJYA010000210.1:0-2449 GCA_035499835.1 Pseudolabrys sp. | reverse complement strand
TTGCCGGTAAAATCATGCCGGAGAAAAGCGATCCGTCAGGATTTACGCTTGCGCGCCGGCTTCTTTGCTGCCGCGTCGACGAGCACCTGCGGACCGATATCGGCGATACGGTTGACGCCGGTGAGCGCCATGGTGACGGACAGCTCTTTCTTCAGGATCTCGATTGCCTGCGTGACGCCCGGTTTGCCGGCGGCGCCGAGCCCGTAGATATAGGCGCGGCCGATCATGCAGGCGCGCGCGCCCAGCGCCAGCGCGCGCATGATATCGGCGCCGGTACGGATGCCGCCGTCGAAAAGGACTTCCAGGTCGCTGCCGACGGCGTCGGCGATGGCGGGCAAAGCCGCGATCGACGACGTTGTGCCGTCGAGCTGGCGGCCGCCGTGGTTGGAGACCACGATCGCGTCGGCGCCGAGCTTGACCGCCATCTTGGCGTCATCGACGTCGAGAATGCCCTTGATGATGATCTTGCCCGGCCAGATCGACTTGAGCCATTCGACGTCCTTCCACGACAGCGCCGGGTCGAACTGGGTCTGGATCCACTGCGAGAGCTTGGTGACATTATCCATGCCCTTCACATGGCCGGCGAGGTTGCCGAAGGTCTTGCGCTTGCCGTTGAGGATGCTCCAGGCCCAGGCCGGCTTGGTGGCGATGTCGAGGATGTTCGAGAGCCGGATTTCCGGCGGTACGGTCATGCCGTTCCTGATGTCCTTGTGGCGCTGGCCGAGCACCTGGAGATCCACGGTGAGCACCAGCGCGCTGCATTTGACCTTCATCGCGCGCTCGAGAATGTCTTTGGAAAAGCCGCGGTCATGGATGACGTAGAGCTGGAACCAGAACGGCTTGCCGGTCGCTTCCGCCACGTCCTCGATCGAGCAGATCGACATGGTCGACAGCGTGAAGGGAATCCCGGCCTCGTTCGCCGCCTGCGCGCTGAGGATTTCGCCGTCGCCGTGCTGCATGCCGCACATGCCGATCGGCGCGAGGATGAGTGGCGCCGCCGCTTTCTGGCCGATGATCGTCGTCGCCAAATTGCGCTCGGAGACGTCGACCAACACGCGCTGGCGCAATTTGATGGTCTCGAGGTCGGCGCGATTGGCGCGCAGCGTCTGTTCGCTGTAGGAGCCGCCGTCGACATATTCAAAGAAGGCGCGCGGAACCCGCCTGCTGGCAATCGTGCGCAAGTCGTCGATACTGGGGATAACCTTCATGGCCCGGCCCGGAGCGGATGTGCGTATCCGGGTAGCACAGCAAAAGGCGCTCGGAAAAGGGCGCTGCGGCCGCGAAATGCCGCGAAAGCTGCGGCGGGTTGAGGCGCCGCGGTAAGGTTTACTAACATTTTTTGTAGTAAAATCACGTGATTGGCCTTTCGGAGCCGCTTGTCTATAACGGCGCTCGTGGCTGGGATGAAAGTCCGGTGGGTTGAAGGGGAATTCGATGGTGCGTCACTATTTCGGCACGGACGGCATCCGCGGCCGCGCCAATAAAGTGATCACGCCCGAATTGGCGTTGAAGGTCGGACAGGCCGCCGGGCTCATGTTCAAGAACGGCGACCATCGCCATCGCGTCCTGATCGGCAAGGACACCCGCCTCTCCGGTTACATGATCGAGACCGCGCTGGTCGCCGGCTTCACCTCGGTCGGCATGGACGTGCTGCTCACCGGCCCGATCCCGACGCCGGCGGTCGGCATGCTGGCGCGCTCCATGCGCGCCGACCTCGGCGTGATGATTTCCGCCTCGCACAATCCCTTCGACGACAACGGCATCAAGCTGTTCGGCCCGGACGGCTTCAAGCTCAGCGACGAGGTGGAAAGCCAGATCGAGGCCCTGCTCGATTCCGATCTCACCAAGCAATTGGCCAAGAGCAACGACCTCGGCCGTGCCAAGCGCATCGACGGGGTGCAGGATCGCTACATCGAATTCGCCAAGCGCACGCTGCCGCGTGCGCTCGATCTGTCCGGCCTGCGCGTGGTCATCGATTGCGCCAACGGCGCCGCCTATCGCGTCGCGCCCGGCGCGCTGTGGGAACTGGGCGCCGACGTCATTTCCATCGGCGTCGATCCCGACGGCTTCAACATCAACAAGGAATGCGGCTCGACCGATCTCGGTGCGATTACGCGCAAAGTGCGCGAGATGCGCGCCGATATCGGCATCGCGCTCGATGGCGACGCCGACCGCGTCATCATCATCGACGAGCGCGGCCACGTGGTGGACGGCGATCAATTGCTCGCCGTCATCGCCGAAAGCTGGAAGGACGACGGTCGCCTGGCCAAGCCCGGCGTGGTCGCTACGGTGATGTCCAATCTTGGCCTGGAGCGGCATCTCGCCGGCCTCGGCCTTGAACTCGTCCGTACGCCCGTCGGCGACCGCTATGTGCTCGAGCACATGCGCGCGCACGGCTACAATATCGGCGGCGAGCAATCCGGCCACATCATCCTCACCGATTACACCA
>DATJYA010000209.1:0-7765 GCA_035499835.1 Pseudolabrys sp. | reverse complement strand
GCTGTCGCTCAACGACCAGATCGTCAATCTCGGTCCGCAGCCGGAACTGGTGATCCGCATCGGTACGCCGAGCGATTACGTCGCTTCCGTTCTCACCGGCACCCTTGCCCGGCTGCGCAACGAATGGCCGGACGTGCGTTTCATTGCCCGCACTGGTTTCTTCGAGCCGCTGATGCGCGACCTGCGCAACGGCGACCTCGATATGTTCATCGCCATGTCGGCAACGCCCCCGCACGATGCGCGCCATAGCTCGGCGGAAACGGTGGTCTGGGTCCGCGGCGCGGCCACGCGCCTGGAGCCGGACCAGCCGGTGCCTTTGGTCTCGCATGGCGGGCCGTGCCCATATCGCCACGCCATGGTGACAACGCTCAAGTCAGTCGGCTGGGAATGGGAAGATGTCTTCACCGGGCCGAGCATCGGCAGCATCGAGGGCGCGGTTCGGGCCGGTCTAGGCGTCACGGCGATGGCTCGGCGGCGTGCGCTCGAGACGAAAATGATGATTTGGGAAAATGGGCCGCTGCCGAAGCTGCCGGATCTCTACAGCGGCATTTACATTCGCGAGGGCGGCGCCACCGCGGCGTACGAGCAGCTCGCCGACGAGCTTGTCACCTCGCTGCACACCTTTGCCGGCCGCCCGGATGCTGAACGCGCCGCGCACCTCGAGCAACACGGCATGATTGTCGATCCGGCTTGATTCCTCGGAGCCATATTCGCCCGCAGCCGGAGCGCTGCGCCACGCCTGTTGATATTCACCGGCTTACCGACCCACCCGGCATGTTGCTGCAGTCGGCAGCGGCGATTATCTTTGGCTTCTCACTTTGGGAGGGGTCCATGCGCACGCCACTGGCGATCGTTGTCGGAACATTTCTTGTAGTGGGGTTTGCAGCGCCCGCTGACGCCGCATCAACAAAGTCCGCTCATACGCAGGAATCCTGCGACAAGGGATGTGCAAACTACACGGGCGGGAAAAGGAACCATGTCTTCTACGCGTGCGTGGAGAAATGCTTGCAAAAATGACGCGAGGAGGGCTTCGGCGCGCTGACGGGCCGCAACGTTTCGCTTCTGACGCGAACCGGCCCTTGCCGCCGCAACTGCTCTGTCACGCAAACCGCTGCGGGTTTTCGCGGGCACCGCCCCGAGCGAGGCATTCGCCAGGTCCTGTTGCGGCCACCTCGAATTGGCCGCGCTCGCGTCACACGCGCGGGTGCGAACTTTGGTTCTGACCCACATAACCGAGCAATTCGATCATCCGGGCCAACGCGAGCGTGTGGTCGGCGAGATCTCGCAGGTATTCAAGGGGACAATCGTTTTTGGCGAAGACGGATTGTCCGTCCCCATCAAGAAGGCCGGCGACCTGTACAGACTGGACTGATTTGGGCCATCGTCTGCCGTTGCTGCCGGGCACACATGCCAAGGACGGCCAAATGGCGGTCTCTCCTCCATCGGGAATCGCGCCCGCTACGGCGGGACCCGTGATCGCGCCGTTCGCCGCGCCCTATGCGCCGGCGGACGAGACGATCGCCGCCTATTTGCTCGCGGCCGCCGCGCGCCCGGCCGCGGCCGAAGCGCGCATCGACGCCCGCGCCACCAAGCTGATCGAGGCGATCCGTTCCGGCAGCGGGCGGCTCGGTGGCGTCGAGGACTTCCTTCACGCCTATGCGCTGTCGACCAAGGAGGGCCTGGCGCTAATGGTGCTCGCCGAGGCGCTGCTGCGCGTCCCCGATGCCGCCACCGCCGACGCCCTGATCGAGGACAAACTCAAAGCCGGCGACTGGATGAGCCACGACACCAAATCCACGGCGCTTCTGGTCTCGGCCTCGGCCTGGACGCTCGGCATCACCGCCCGCGTCATTCAGCCCGGCGAGACGCCGGAGGGCATCGTCGAGTCGCTGGTCAAGCGGCTCGGCCTGCCGGCGGTGCGCGCGGCGACGCGGCAGGCCATGCGCCTGCTCGGCTCGCATTTTGTGCTCGGGCAGACCATCAAGGAAGCCTTGGCGCGCGCGGGTCATGGCGGCGACCATCTTTACTCCTACGACATGCTGGGCGAGGGCGCCCGCACCGCCGAAGATGCCGTGCGCTATTTCGAATCCTACGCCAGTGCCGTCGGCGCCATCGGCAAGAGCGCGGGCAATGCGGCGCTGCCCAACCGGCCCGGCATTTCGGTCAAGCTCTCGGCGCTGCATCCGCGCTACGAGCCGCTGTCGCGTGCGCGCGTGCTCACGGAACTGGTGCCGAATGTGCTGGAGCTCGCGCGGCTCGCCAAGAGCCATGAGCTCAATTTCACGGTCGACGCCGAGGAGGCCGACCGGCTTGAATTATCGCTGGAGGTGATCGGCGCGGTGCTTGCTGACTCGTCGCTGCGCGGCTGGGACGGCTTCGGCCTCGCCGTGCAGTCCTATCAGAAACGCGCAGGCAGCGTGATCGACTGGGTCGCCGACACCGCGGCGGCGCTCGACCGGCGCTTGATGGTGCGGCTGGTCAAGGGCGCCTATTGGGACACCGAGGTGAAGCGCGCCCAGGAACGCGGTCTTGCCGACTATCCGGTGTTCACCCGCAAGGCGATGACCGATCTCTGTTACGCCGACTGCGTGCGCAAGCTCTTGGCGGCGCGGCCGCGGATTTATCCGCAATTCGCCACGCACAATGCGCTGACGGTCGCCAGCGTGATCGAGGATGCCGGCGGCGTCGACGGCTACGAATTCCAGCGGCTGCACGGCATGGGCGACGCGCTCTATCATGCGCTCACCGGCGAGTTGCCGGACCTCGCCTGCCGCGTCTATGCGCCGGTCGGCGGCTATTCCGATCTGCTCGCCTATCTGGTGCGGCGGCTCCTGGAAAACGGCGCCAATTCCTCGTTCGTTTCGGTCGCCGCCGATCCGTCGGTGCCGATTGCCGACATCCTAAAGCGGCCGCAGGCCTGGATCAGCGATCCAAAGCGTGCGCGCCATTCGCATATTTCATTGCCGCGCGATCTGTTCATGCCGGAGCGGAAAAACTCGATCGGCGTCGAATTCGGCGACAGCGTCGCGCTGGCCGCGCTCATCGCCGAGATCGGCGCCGCGCCGCAAAGTGTTGCCGCGGCGCCGCTGATCGACGGCATCGAGGTCGCCGGCCGCAGGCGCGACGTACTCTCGCCCGTCGACGGCAAGAGCATCGGCACGGTGCAGGACGGCGATGCGGCGATTGTCGGCGCCGCGATTGCGGCGGCGCAGGCCGGTTTTCCGGCATGGAGCGCGACGCCGGTCGCGCAGCGCGCGGCCGCGCTCGAGCGCGCCGGCGACCTCATCGAGCAAAATCGTGGCCGGCTGATCGCGCTGTTGCAAAGCGAAGGCGGCAAGACGCTCGACGACAGCCTGTCGGAAATGCGCGAGGCCGCCGACTACTGCCGCTATTACGCGGCGCAGGCGCGGCAGACGCTGGCGCCGAAATTCATGCCGGGGCCGACCGGCGAGAGCAACGAACTGCATTACCGCGGCCGCGGCGCCTTTGTCTGCATCAGCCCGTGGAATTTCCCGCTCGCGATATTCACCGGCCAGATCGTGGCCGCGCTCGCCGCCGGCAATACCGTCGTCGCCAAGCCGGCCGAGCAGACGCCGCTGATCGGCGCCGAAGCGGTCAAGATCCTCCACGCCGCTGGCGTGCCGGGAAGCGCGCTGCATCTGGTGCCGGGCGACGGCGCCGTCGGCGCCATGCTCACCGGCCATGGCGGCGCGGCCGGTGTTGTCTTTACCGGCTCGACCGAAGTGGCCCGCCTGATCAACCGCGCGCTCGCCGCCCGCGACGGGCCGATCCCGGTGCTGATCGCCGAGACCGGCGGCATCAATGCCATGATCGTCGATGCCACCGCGCTGCCGGAGCAGGTGACCGACGATGTGGTGACTTCGGCGTTCCGCTCGGCCGGCCAACGCTGCTCGGCGCTGCGCCTGCTCTGCGTGCAGGACGACGTCGCCGACAAGGTGCTGGCCATGGTCGAGGGCGCCGCGCGCGAGCTGGCGCTGGGCGATCCGCGCGAGGTCTCGACGCATGTCGGGCCGGTGATCGACGCCGAGGCGAAAGGCAAGCTCGCGCGCTGGATCGCCGACATGCACGGCGCCGTGCGCTTTCGTTGGGACGCCGACCGCCCGCTGCCGGCCAAGGGAACTTATGTGGCGCCCACGATCATCGAGATCGACAACGCCCGCGAGCTCGGCCAGGAAGTCTTCGGCCCGGTGCTGCATGTGCTGCGCTGGCGCGCCGGTGAGCTCGACGAACTTTGCGACGACATCGCCGGAAACGGCACCGCGCTCACGCTCGGCATCCATTCGCGCATCGACGCGACGGTGACGCGCATCGCGGCGCGGCTGGCCAACGGCAATGTCTACGTCAACCGCAACATGATCGGCGCCGTGGTAGGCAGCCAGCCGTTCGGCGGCTCCGGCCTGTCCGGCACCGGGCCCAAGGCCGGCGGCCCGAACTATCTGCACCGTCTGGCGCTGGAACAGGTGGTAACGATCAACACCGCGGCTTCCGGCGGCAATGCCGGGCTGCTCGCGGAAGACGAAGACTAGTCGCGGCCGGTCGGCGTCTGGTCGCGCCTGGTCGCCGCTGTTCGGCCTCAATTCTCCGCTGTTCCCGCACCAGCCGCAGCAGGAAATGCCGCGGTCGGGCGTTTGCTGTCTGTGGGGGCTCCAGGAGGAGACCGATCATGCGCACGACCTTACGCCGCATCGCTGGCGTCGCACTCGCCGGCATTCTCGCATTCGGCGCCGCCGGTTTGACGCCGGCCGAGGCCCATCGCTGGCATGGTGGCGATGCGGTCGTGCTCGGCGCCGTGGCCGGTGTTTTCGGCACGATCGCCGTTCTTGCCGCCAGGGATCGTTATCGCGACTATTATGACTGTTATGGCTGCTATGGCGGCCCGTATTATGGCTATTCCGGGCCCTACGCCTACGGGCGGGGTTATCGCTATCACTATTGGGGCCATCACCATCACTGGTGAGGCATTATCAAGGATGATCACCAATTCGATGCTATTTTCAGCCGCTATTAACCGGATTGGCGCCGGGATCGGGTATTCTCCGCCTCCATGACTGATTCGGTCGACCGCCTTTACAACGCTGTCATAGCCGCGCGTAGCGCCGACCCGGCAAAGTCGCGCACGGCGCGGCTGTTGCGCGCCGGCCGCGCCAAGATGGCCAAGAAGCTCGCGGAAGAAGCTGTCGAAGTCGTCATCGACGCCATGCATGGCCAGCCCGAGGCCGTGGTCAAGGAAAGCGCCGATCTTCTTTATAATCTCGTCGTGCTTTGGGTGCACGCTGGGGTTCGCCCCGAGGCGGTCTGGGCCGAGATGCGCCGCCGCGAACTGATGTTCGGCATCGCCGAGAAAGTGCCGAAGGATTTGGTGCACGGCTCGCCACGTCGTAAGGTCGTGGCCTTGGAGACCCGGCGCATCCGCAAGCGCCGCTGACCGACCTCCCCAACCGGTGAGCGTACCGATGTCCGTTCAGGCTGCCGAGCCGCGTTCTTTGCTGCGTCGCCTCTATGACTGGTGCGTAGACGCCGCCCACAAGCCGCACGCGATGTGGATCATGGGTGGGGTGGCCTTCGCGGAAAGCTCGTTCTTCCCGGTGCCGCCCGACGTCATGCTGATCCCGATGGCGCTGGCCCACCCGCGCCGCGCCTATGCGATGGCGGCCTGGTGCACGGCAGCTTCGGTGCTGGGCGGCATGCTCGGCTATGCCATCGGTGCGCTGCTCTATGACTCGGTCGGCGCCTGGCTCATCCATCTCTACGGCTATGGCGACAAGGTCGAGACGTTCCGGGAGGCCTATGCGCGCTGGGGCGCCTGGATCATTCTGCTCAAGGGTCTGACCCCGATCCCTTACAAGATCGTCACCATTACCTCCGGCTTCGCCGGTTACAATTTCGGCCTATTCATCCTCTTTTCCATCATTGCGCGCGGCATCCGCTTCTTCTTTCTCGCCTTTCTCCTGCACCGCTATGGCGAACGCGCCCGTCATATTATTGAGAAGCGTCTGGGATTATGGGTATTTCTCGGTGCCGCGGTGGTCGTCATCGGCATCGTTGCCGCGCTATACTTGATTTGAACAGCCCGAGTTTCCTCATTTTCGCCACCTGACCGGCCTAATCGGGGTACGCTCGGCGCGAATGCCGTCAGGCAATCGGCGACTGACCCCGGCCATGGGCACCAACCGAATTCCGATCTACCCGAAAAAATATCCGGCAGGCCCGCAATTGTTTGCTTGCCTGTGCGCTGGCGCGCTGCTGCTCGCCGCTGCAAGCGCGGTAGCGCAGGACGCCGCCAAGCAAGCGCCGGCCGAGCAACGCGGCTTCTTCGACAAGATCGTTGACTGGTTCAGCGAGCAGGCGTCGCATTTCGATTCAGGTCTCAAGAACGCCGGCTCGCAAGTCGATAATTTCGGGCGCGAGGCCGGCATCGCTGCCAAGACGACCGTCGATGCCGCCAAGGATGCCGCAGATGCTGTCGGGAGAATTCCCAACACCAGCGTTCTCAGCGTTCACGAAAAATGCCCGGTCGCCCCCAACGGCGCGCCGGATTGCCTGTCGGTGGCGATGAATTACTGCAAGACCAAAGGTTTTCAATCCGGCAAGAGTGTCGACATGACCACCGCCGAGGTCTGCCCGCCGAAGGTGCTGCTGTCGGGCCGCAGCACCGGGCCGGAATGCCACGACGAGACCTTCGTCTCCCGCGTGCTCTGTCAGTAATTGACGTCGGTGACGGGCGCTTGTTTCGGCGTCGCGTCTATGTTTCCGTCGCGGGTCTTCTTGAGCTACGGAGCGCCGGGCGATGAATCTGCACGCCAAACTATTGGAACGTGAGGCCGCCGACCGCCCGGTCACGGTCGGCGTGATCGGCGCCGGCAAGTTCGGCACCATGTATCTGGCGCAGGCGCGGCTGACCGCCGGCACGCATATCGTCGGCGTCGCCGATCTCGATGTGGCGCGCGCGAAGAGCCAGCTCGAGACTGCGAACTGGCCGGCGGAAGCTTACGCGGCAAACGCGCTCGCCGACGCGCATAAGCGGCGCACGACATTCGTGACCGACAATGCCGAGTCGTTGATTGCCGATCCGCAGATCGAAGTGATCGTGGAAGCAACAGGCGTGCCCGGCGCCGGCATTCGCCACGCGCTGCACGCGATCGCCAACGGCAAGCACATCGTCATGGTCAATGTCGAGGCCGACGCGGTCGCCGGGCCCTTGCTCGCGCGCAGGGCCAAGGCCGCCGGCGTCGTCTATTCGCTGGCTTGGGGCGATCAGCCGGCGCTGATCTGCGAGCACGTCGACTGGGCGCGCGCTGCCGGCTTCAAGGTGATCTGCGCCGGCAAGGGCACGCGCTACGAGCCGCATTATCACAAATCCAATCCTGACAATGTCTGGGACATCCTCGACAGGTATCTCAACATTTCCGACCGCAAATCGATCAACCCGAAGATGTTCAATTCCTTCGTCGACGGCACGAAGTCGGGCATCGAGATGACGGCGGTGTGCAACGCCACCGGCCTGGTGCCGCAGTCGGGCGGTCTCAATTTTCCGCCGGCGACGCGTTTCGAACTCGCCGAGATCTGCAAGCCGAAGGCGGACGGCGGCACGCTGGAGAAGGCCGGCGTTACCGAGGTGACGTCGTCGGTCTATCGCGATGGCAAAGACGTGCCGCATCATCTCGCGCTCGGCACTTACGTGGTGTTCGAGGGCGAGACCGACTATGCGCGCCGCTGCTTCAAGGAATACGCCATGCTGCCGGAC
>DATJYA010000208.1:0-2398 GCA_035499835.1 Pseudolabrys sp. | reverse complement strand
TTTCGAACTGCTTTTGTCGGCGCAACGTCAGCTCGTATTCGAGCAGCAGACCGAGCCATTCGGCATGATCGAGGCCGCGGACTTCGGCTTTGTTTTCCAGTTCCTTGAACCCTTTGGCCAAGCCGTAAAGACCGAGGGCGTTCAGCTGGTCGAGTGTGGGATGAGCGAGCATGGGATTTCCTCTCAATGGTAGTAGCCGGCACCGCGCAGATTGGCGTGGTCGAGGAGCGTGGCCGGACGGCTGTCCTTGGCGGCGGCGGGGTCGGGTTTGCGGGCGAGGAGGGAGGCGACGCCCTTGCTATTGAGGACGCCCAGTTCGACGGCGCGGGCCGACACCGCTTCGACGCGGACCGGATCGAGGCCGCGATAGGAGCGCAGAATGCCAAGGCAGGTGCGGAACCCCTGTTCGGGATGCGCCCGGCTGGCGAGCACGGCGCTGATCAAGCCTTCGGTGTTCGGCCCGATCTTGCCGGCCCACCGGCGGAACCGATCCGGCGTCCACTCCGCGTAGCGCCGGTGGGAGCTGGGCATATGGTCGGGGTCCGTGCCGTGCTTGCGGCCCGTGTAGCGGCGCTGATGGGCGCCGACGCGTTGGCCCCGATGGAAGATCTCGACGGTTCGCGCGGTGATCCGCGCGTCGACCTCGGCGCGGATGAGCGCGTGCGGGACCGAATAGAGGAAGTCATGGACCTCGATGTGATAGTCGAGATTGACCCGGGCGCGCCGCCATTCCGCGAACTCCCAATCGTCGGCGGGCAAGGCGATGAGGGCGTCGCGCTCGATCTTCTCGAACAGCTCCCGTCGGCTCAGGCCGAAATTGCGCATCGGACGATCGTTCATGCGTTGCATGACGAGCGCGATCGCCGCGTTGCATTCGGCGAGCGAGAAGAAGGTCAGCCCGCGCAGCCGCCCCAGAATGTAGGTCTGGGCGAATCTGACCCCGGCCTCGACCTTCGCCTTGTCCCGCGGCTTTCCCGGCCGCGCCGGCAGGATGCCGACCGAGTAATGCGCCGCCATGGCCCCGTAGGTCCGGTTGATCTCGGGATCGTAGAAGGAGGCCTTGTTGACCCCGCTCTTGAGATTGTCGGGAACCAGCAGCTTCGGCGCGCCGCCGAAAAAGCGGAACATGCGCACGTGGGCGCCGGTCCAGTCCGGCAGCGTCTGCGTCCAGGTCGCCTCGGCATAGGTGAGGTTCGAGGCCCCGAGCACGCCGACGAAAATCTCCGCCTCGCGGATTTCGCCCGTCGACGGATCGACGATGCCGATCCGCTTGCCCGAATAGTCGACGAACGCCTTTTCCCCGGCGACATGGTGCTGGCGCATCACCGGGGTCAGCCGCCGTTCGAATCCACGCAGCAGATCGCAGAAGCGGCTGTAGCCGTAACCTTCAGGATAGGCCTCTCGGTATTCCTCCCAGAGGATCGTCATCGTGACGCCAGGACGCTTCAGCTCGCGCGCCAAGGCCGCCCAGTCCGGCTCGACCCGCCGCCGCTGGCCTTGCGCGACCCCGGCGCGACCAAAGAGCTGGCGCTCCAGAGCGTCGTCGGTGACGTCGTCCGCCAGCGGCCATGCCAACCCGGCCGCCGCCGCCCGTTTCAGATTGTCCTGGATCGTCGAGCGCGCCGCGCCAAGACGTCGCCCGATCTCGCGCGCGCTCACCCCATCGTGGTGGAGCCGCAATAAGTGTCGCAATTGTCGCATGCTCAGTTCCCGCTTCGCCGGCATCCCGATCTCCTCGTCGACCATCGACGGGAAAGGCATGCCGCAGTTGCCGAACCGCGGGGAGCAAACGTTGAGAGCCGTGACCGGCTCAGGTGGCCGGCTTCATTTCGGAATGGTGGCCGGAATCAAATCGGAACGGTGGCCGACATCAAATCGGAATGCCCGGCCGGATTGCCTCGGAATTCGCTGCCCGTGCGTTTGAGCTAGAGCGGTATCCGAACGGACTGAATCGACTGGGGGAGTCGCCTGGCCCAGAGTGCGTTCTGCAAAGTGCGGAGCGCCTGGTGAGCCGAGCGGCCCGGGCGGAAGCCATACGAGCAGGGTAAGAAGTCCTGTTCGTAGACTGCCTCCAGCATCATCGTCACGGCGCGTTGCGCCACCTTGTCCTCGAAGGTTGGAATGCCGAGCATCCTCTGCGAGCCATCCGCTTTCGGGATGTACGCCCGGCGGACTGGCGGCGCGCGATAGCGGCCAGACTTGATGCGTTCGAGAAGGTCCAACAGGTTGGCCTCCAGGTTCGCCTCATAATCCTCCGCCATGACGCCGTCGATGCCGGGAGCGCCGTCCTTGCGGGTCAGCCGGTAGGCCTCCCTCATCCAATCCAGATCGATGACGTGGTGGAGCGAGCACAGCGCCGTCCCCCGTTTCGTCTTCGCCAAATCGGCTATCCGTTGTC
>DATJYA010000207.1:0-10514 GCA_035499835.1 Pseudolabrys sp. | reverse complement strand
ACCTCGGCGCTGGCGCCGGCGAGCGCGCGTACGCGCTCCTCGTCCTTGGCGAACTCGGCGGCGGCCCCGGAATAGACCACCTTGCCGTCATCGAGCACATAGGCGCGGTCGGCGATCTCGACCGCCGCGCGCACGTTCTGCTCGACGAGCAGCACCGAAATGCCCTGCGAGCGCGCCGTGGTGACGATCCTGAACACGTCCTGCACGATCAGCGGAGCAAGGCCCTGGCTCGGCTCGTCAAGCAGCAGGACCTTTGGATTCAGCAGCAACGCCCGCGCAATCGCCAGCATCTCCTGCTCACCGCCGGAAAGCTGGCGGCCCTTGTTGTTCTTGCGCTGGGCGAGCCGCGGAAACAGCTCGTAGATGCGCGGGATGGTCCATGGCCCCGGCCGTTCGAGCGGGACTTTCAGGTTTTCTTCCACGCTCAGATTGGGAAAGATCTTGCGCCCTTCCGGCACGTAGCCGACGCCGAGCGCGGCAACGCGGTACGGCGGCCAATCGGTCGTCGCGTGGCCGAAAATGCGCACCACGCCTTCGCGCGCATGCGTCAAGCCGACCAGACTGCGCAACGTCGTGGTCTTGCCGGCGCCGTTGCGGCCGAGCAGCGTGACGAGCTCGCCCTCGCGCACCTCGAGGCTGACGCCGTGGAGGATGTGGCTCTTGCCGTAAAAGGTGTGGAGGTTTTCCGCCTCGAGGACGACGTTGCTCATGCCGCCTTCCCCAGATAGGCCGCCTGCACGACTTCATTGGCGGCGATTTCCTTCGGGGTGCCTTCCGCCAGCATTGCGCCTTCGGCCAGCACCATGATGCGGTCGGCAAGATGGAAGACCACGCGCATGTCGTGCTCGATGAGCACGATCGTGAGCTTCTGGTCGCGGTGCAGCTTGCTGATGAGCTGGGTGATGTCGTAGGTCTCCTGATCGCCCATCCCGGCGGTCGGCTCGTCGAGCAGCAAAAGCCGCGGCTTCAACGAAATCGCCATCATGATCTCGGTCGCGCGCTGGTCGCCGTGCGAGAGTTCGCCGACCAGCCTGTCGGCCTTGGCGGCGAGCCCGCCCATATCCATCAGCTCGGTGACGCGGGCGCGCACCTCCTCGTCGCCGTCGCCGGACAGCCAGGGCCTCAGGCGGTAGCCCGCGGCGACCTCGACGGCGATGCGCAGGTTCTCGCGCACCGAAAGCTCCGGGAATACCTCGGTAATCTGAAAGGTGCGGGCGATGCCGCGCCAGACCCGCCGCGCCGGCAACAGCGAGGTGATGTCCTCGTTGTCGAAAATGATGCGGCCGGAGGTCGGCTGCAGAAAACCGCTGATGGTGTTGAAGAACGTCGTCTTGCCGGCGCCATTGGGCCCGATCACCGCGCGCAATTCGCCGGGCTCAACCGTCATCGAAACGTTGTTGACAGCGACAAGACTGCCGAACTGCTTGGTGACATTTTCGACGCGCAACAGGCTCACGACATCACCCTTCGGCGGATCATGCCGAGCACGCCGCGCGGGAAGAACAACACGACCAGCACAAAGAACAGCCCGATGAACGACTGCCAGTTCTCGGTCTGGCTGGACAGGTAATCCTGCAGCACGACGTAGATCGCGGCGCCAATCAGCGGCCCCCAGAACGAGCGCATGCCCCCGAGCACGGCCATGATCACGAAGTCGCCGGACTGTGTCCAATAGAGCGCCCGCGGATCGACGAAATTGTTGAGCAGCGCGTACATCGCGCCGGCGACACTGACGAAGCAGCAGGAAATCACCCAGGAAATCCAGATATGCTGGTCGACGGGAATGCCGAGAAAGCGGGCACGGCGCTCGTTCTCGCGGATGGCGATCAGTGTGCGGCCAAACGGCGAGCGCAGGATCCACGCCATCAGCCCGACCGAAACGGCAAAGATGACCAGCACGAAATAGTAGAAGGCCCGCGGATTGCTCTGGATGTCGACCGTTGTGAAGCCCAGTTGCAGCGGCAGCCGCGTCCAGCCGGTGAGGCCATCGTCGCCGCCGGTCACCGAATTCCAGCGGAAGGCGATGAAGAAGAACACCTGCCCGAAGGCGATGGTCACCATGGCGAAATAGACGCCGCGCAAACGGATGATCAGCGGGCCGATGATCGCCGCCGCGACGGTGCCGACGAGCGTGCCGACGACGACCGCAAGGCCGGTGCTCGGCACCAGATAACGGATGGTCATGGCGGCGCCGTAGGCGCCGAGGCCGAAATAGGCGGCGTGGCCAAAGGACAGCACGCCGGTGTAACCGAGCAGGAAATTGAGTGCCATGGCGGCAAGGCCGAGCACGACGACGCGGCTGCCGAGCTCGACGTAGCCGTGAACCAGCGGCAGCCAGAACGGCATCGCCAGCAACAGCAGCCAGACGACGACGTTCGCCGCGTGTTTGTTGTAGTCGAGCGAGTCCACTAGAACCGCCCCTCTTCACCCAGCAGGCCGCGGGGACGTACCAGCAGGACCAGCGCCATCATGACGTAAATCACCGCCTCGGTGGCCGACGGGAAAAATACCGTGGTGATGCCGGAAGCGACGCCGATCAGCAGCCCGCCCAGCAGCGTTCCCGGCAGGCTGCCGAGGCCGCCGACAATGATGGCGACGAAGCTCGGCATGATCAGCGAGGCGCCGATGGTCGGCTGCAGGCCGAGCTGGCCGACGGCCAGAACCCCGGCAAGGCCGGCGAGATAGACACCGAGGCCGAAATTCAGATTGCGCAGCATGCCCACATTGACTCCGAGCACCGACACGGTTTCGAGATCGAGCGTGCCGGCGCGGATGCGCATGCCCAGCCGGGTGCGGCCGAGGATGAGGAACAGGCCGATCACCGCGATGGCGACGACCAGCACCATGAACAATCGATAGCCGGTGAGAAAGAAATAATCGCTGGAGAGTGGTGTCACCAGCCAACCCGGCACCTGGAAAGGAAGGCTCTGCGCGCCCCAGATGAAACGCGTGCCGTCCTCGAAGATAAAAGCGAGACCGAAAGTCAGCAGCAGGCTGTAGAGCGGATCGCGGCCGTAGACCCTTCGGATCAGCACACGCTCGACAAGGACGCCGATGATCGCGGTCAGGATCGGCGCCAGAACAAGCGCGCCCCAGAACCCGACATAGGGGATGAGCGTGTAGGCGAGATAGCCGCCGACGGCGAGGAAGCCGCCATGGGCGAAATTGATCACGCCGGAGAGGTTGAGGATCAACGACAGGCCGAGCGCCATCAGCGCGTAGAAAGCGCCGACGATCAAGCCGTTGAAGACATTGAACAGAATGAGCTGGGTCATACGCGAGATAACATCAAGATCACCCGCCTGCCACGCCAGGTCGCCTCGTCAGCGCGCGTGCGGCCACCATTTCCGGATATTTGTTTGAACTATAAACCCCTCGGCCCCAACTGAAAATCCGGGCGCCGCTCCGCGGCGCCCGGTTCATGGCATTGTCAGGACGGCCAGGTCTGCTTGCAGCCGGTCTCTTCCAAAGTGCCGGCCACATCCGGACCCTTGACGACTTCGTCGACGACAAAAAGATCCTCGGGATCTTCGGCCCCCTTCGATTGCGCATGCCCGACGTAGAGATCGGGGATGAGCTGGCCCTGTCCTTCGCGGAAGAACGGAGCGTCCGGCATCAGCGCGACTTCCGGCGGCAGCTTGAAGCCCTGCATCACCTTGGCCATCTTCTCGGCATCGAGCGACTTCGCCTGAGCAGCCGCAAGCGCGCAGGTGTGGATCGAGGCGAAGCCGAACCAGGTGCGCGCCGTCGGCACATGCCCGCTGCTCTTCTTGCGGATCTCGGCGACGAATTCCTTCACGTGTGGCACGTTCGGCTGCTTCCAGTACCACTCGAACACCCAGGTGCCGATGCGCGCTTCCGGCGGCAGGCCGAGCAGCACTTCCAGCTCCTGCTGCGCGCCGGCCAGATGGAATTTCTTGTCGAGACCGAACTGCACCGCCTGCTTGAGCGCGTTGACCGCGTCGTCGCCGGCTTGCAGGAAGATGATGACGTCCGGGTTCGCCGCCTGCGCCTTGATCAGGTAGGAGGAGAAGTCGGTGGTGCCGAGCGGCGTCAGGTCGCCGCCGAGCTTGGTGCCGCCGAGCTTGGCCGCGGCCTTTTCCAGGCCCGCCTGCAGCGTATGGCCGAAGGCGTAGTCCGGCGTCAGGTAATACCACTTCTTGCCGGCCTTCTTGATCAGCGTGCCAGCGACCGCGTTCGCTTCCATCTGCGTCGTGTTGCAGATGCGGAAAACGTTCCAGTGGCAGTTGGAGCCGGTGACCGAGTCGGTGTGGCCGCCGGGAACGACGTGGAAGATCTTCTTCTCATACGCGACGTTGGCGATCGCCTGCGCCAGCGCCGAATTGATATTGCCGACCAGGAAGTTCACCTGATCGCGGTCGATGAGCTTGCGCGCCTTCTGCACGGCGGTGCCGGCGTCGCCGGAGGTCGAGTCTTCGACCAGCAATTCCGCCTTGCGGCCGAGAATGCCGCCCTTGGCATTGATCTGCTCGAGCGCAAGCTGCGCGCCGATCAATTCGTTCTTGCCGAGTGCGGCGTAGGTGCCGGTGAGCGGGTTGTCGAGGCCGATCTTGACCTCGTCGGCCGCGCGCGCGGTGATCACAAACGGCGACGCGATCTGCAGCGCGCCGGCTGCCGCCGCCGTTTTCAAGACCGTACGGCGGTCAAGCTTCATGGAAAAGTATTCGGGTTTCATCACAAACCTCCCTCAGTTCTTGTTTCAGTGCGTCTCGATTGTTCGAGAGGCGTTCGCACGCGCAAAACGGCGCCGGGCGACGCCACACGCGAAATTTGCCTCCCCTTCAATCTCTTTAGCGTGTGATAGCGGGTGGCGGCAAGATTGCAACGAGTCAGCGAAAACATTTTCGTGACGGCAAACATTACGTAAAGTTTACTAACTGCACGGCTTCAGCCACGACATTGCCTGCGAAATATCTGTGCCCAATAGCGGTGCACAGGCAAATGATGCCGCTCGCGCTTCGCGACTTTAGTCTAATAGGTAATTCTAACATCAACGGCTGCAACATAAAATGACGACTGATAGAGCGCGACTCACACTCTTTCGAAGCCGTCCGGCAAACTTCGCCGCACCATCGCCATGAGTGAGTTTCACCGCTAACTCCAATTCCGCTTCCCGCGTAGGACGCGCCCGGCCGCAACAGGAGACTTTCCGTGAGAAGGCATTTCACGACGCTCGCGACCATCTGGCGATTGGCCAGTCCCTATTTCAGCTCCGAGGACCGCTGGGCCGGGCGCATTCTGCTTGCGGCGGTGATTGCGATCGAGCTGTCGATCGTCGGCATCACCGTGCTGCTCAACTCATGGAACAACGTCTTTTACAACGCGCTGCAGGACCGCAACTGGAATGCCTTCATCTACCAACTCGGCTATTTCTCCGTTCTGGCGGCCGTTTTCATCTTCCTCGCCGTCTATCAGCTCTACCTCAATCAATGGCTGCAGATCCGCTGGCGCCGCTGGATGACGCGAAGCTATCTCGACCACTGGCTCGTCGGCGCCAATCACTACCGCATGCAGCTTCTCGGCGATGCTGCCGACAACCCGGATCAGCGCATCTCCGAGGACATTGCGCAATTCATCGCCGCAACTTTGAACATCGGTCTGCAATTACTCAATTCCTGCGTCACGCTGTTTTCCTTCATGATCATTCTTTGGGGGCTGTCGGCGGCGGCGCCGCTGCATCTTTTCGGCATCACCTTCAGCATTCCCGGCTATCTGCTGTGGGCGGCGCTGATCTATGCCGTCGCCGGCACCGCGTTGACGCATCTGATCGGCCGCGCCTTGATCGCGCTCAATTTCCAGCAGCAACGCTACGAAGCCGATTTCCGTTTCAATCTGGTGCGCGTGCGCGAAAATTCCGAGCAGATCGCCCTGCTTACCGGCGAGCCCGCGGAACGGGACCGCCTGCTGCTGCGCTTCGGCAATGTCGTCGCCAACTGGATGGCAATCATGACGCGGCAGAAGAAGCTGACCTTCTTCACCGCAAGCTATGCGCAAGCCTCTGTCGTCTTCCCCTTCATCATGGTGAGCCCGGCCTATTTCGCCGGCGTCGTGCAGCTTGGCGGGCTGATGCAATCGGCGAACGCCTTCAACCGCGTGCAGGACGCGCTTTCGGTGTTCGTCACGCTTTATCGCAGCCTCGCCGAGTGGCGCGCGGTCATCGAGCGATTGTCCGGATTCGACCACGCGATCGCCGCCGCGCGCGCTGTGACAATCGCGCCGCCGGTGATCGATATTGCCCCGGGCGAGGGCGCGGCGATGACCCTCAAGGATCTGACGGTGCGGCTGCCGAATGGCGCGCCGCTGGTGACCGCCAGCGACCTCATCATCCGCGCCGGCGACAAGGTGCTGGTGAGCGGCCCCTCCGGCGTCGGCAAGTCGACGCTGTTCCGGGCGCTCGCCGGCATCTGGCCGTTCGGCGCCGGCACGGTCACGGTGCCCAAAGGCAGCAAAGTGATGATGCTGCCGCAACGGCCTTACTTTCCGATTGCGCCACTTGCCGATGCGGTCGCCTATCCGGCCGAGCCGGGCGCCTTCGCCAGCGCGCGCGTGGCCGAGGTGATTGCCGCGGTCGGGCTGCCGGCGCTCGCCCCGCGCATCGAGGAGGAAGCGCACTGGAACCGCATGCTATCGCTCGGCGAGCAGCAGCGGCTGGGTATTGCCCGCGCCATCCTGCTGGCGCCTGATTACCTGTTCCTCGACGAGGCGACGGCTTCGCTCGACGAGCCGGCTGAAGCGGCGCTTTACCGTCTGCTGGAGCAACGCCTCGCCAGCACCGCCGTCGTCTCGATCGGGCACCGCGCGACACTTGCGGCATTCCACCGCCGCAGTCTCAGTTTCGACCGCGAAGGCGACAAGACCTGGCTGCGCGAAGGTCGCCTGGCGGCGGCGGAGTAGCGGCGCATCGCCGGCCGCGAAAAAGAAAAGCGGCGGCTCAATGAGCCGCCGCCTTTTTTGGATCGGTAGCGCCTGGCTTACTTCAGGCTGCCGAGCGTGAGGTCAGCTGACAGCTTGGCGATGAAGGTCGCGCCGCACCAGCTGGACTGGGTGCCGAGCGGGTTGATCGTGCCCGGCTGAGCCACGCTGAAGGTTGCACCAGGATCGCTGGTGAGGGCCGAGCATTCTTCCTTGCTCATATCCGTGTCGGTGTAACGCAGATCCAGCGTGAACACCTTCCAGGTGAAGCCCAAGCCGACGTTCCAGGTGTTGTAGTCGGGCTCAGAAATACCGTTCAGGAAAGGGCCGGCAAGCGTGGCAGTGCCATCGAAGGTAACGCCATAGAACGGATCGCTCGTGCCAAACCATTGATGGCCGAACTCACCCGATACGTACCAGCCGACGGCACCACCAAATAGCGCCATGGACGACGGAGCGGTGTACTTGACGATGCCGGACAGATATTCGCCGTCAGCGCCGGTGTTGGCATAGTTCGGCGTGTAGTAGAAGGTCGGGCCGAACGCGAAGTCACCCAGCGTATAGGTGGCCTTGGCATAGACTTCAAAGAAGCTCGCGTTTTTCTTGGCCACGTTGCCGTTCGGATAGCCGGCGAGGCAATCCGGATCGAGCGGCGTGAGCGCGCCGGTGCCATGGCAGGTGCCACCCGGGTAGTAGTATTCCCAAATGCCGAAATCGAGCGCGAGTGGACCGAAGGTCGGGCGAACGCCGCCGTAGAAGTCGATTTCCGCCGCCGCGTTATTGGCGAACTTGATGCTCTCGCCGGAGATGCCGACGTAGAGCTGCCAGTTGTCGTTAATGTTGTAGCGCGGCTCAAAATAGGCCGCGACCGACGGATGATGCGAAGATTGCGTGATGCCGCGCCAGACGTAATCAGTCATCAGCGCGCTGCCGAACGCGAGATCCCATGGGCTCGGCGGCGGAGCAGGCGCCGCCTTGACGGCTTTCACTGGCATATCCGCCGCGAGCGCCGAGGTCGCAGACAATGCAAGCGCTGCGACAACCGACAGTACAACCTTCTTCATAGACCCTGCCCCTTTTTACGTTCGATCGACTGAGAGCCGACACAAGTTGCGCGTCACTTTTGCGTACCTGGCTTGAGTAAGCCTCGATTGCGATCGACCCCGTACGCAACGGGACGTGCATTGAGCGCAAATGTACACCGGCCACAGCGCGGCGCAGCAAGCGGAAAACAGCCTCATTTGCCGCTTATTTAGGCGATTCAGCCCTATATCGACAGAAAGCGTCATATAGTTGCGTGGATGTCACAGTTCCGGCTCGATCGCGGCAGGCTGTTGCCACCACGACTATCGGCAACCGTAGCCGCCACACCATTTTTCGAGCATCCCGGCACGCCGTGGGAATCTCCGCCCGGGACCCCAAGCAAGCATCTGAAATGCCGACGGAAATCTAGCCTCGGGGACGAATAATCCGCCGACGGCAACGGACGCTCAAGCCGCGGCCTTTTTCCGATTCGCCTCAAGCCGGGCATCAACCAGCGTAACGATGGCATCGAGCGTCGGGTGGCTCAGGCCCTTCTGCCTGGCGATGAGCTGCACCAGCTTGTCGGCGCGCTCGATATTGGGCGCGCCATTCTGCAGGGCGCGCGCGGCCGAGGCCGGACGCGACAGCGACTGCGACGCCGCGGCGTATTTCTCGAACAGCACCAGGTCGTTCGCGTCGGCGCCAAGCCTGACGCAGAGGTCGTTGACGAAATTGTAGATCGAGCGCGATTCCTCGATGTTGCTGTGCACCGCTTCCTGCGCCGTGCGCATGCCGTCCTTGGTGATGCAGCGATAGTTGCCCGCACACAGCATCGCCCACTTCGCCAGCGGCACGAAGATCGAGTCATGGACCCGCAGCTTCACCGGCAGCTCGATCTTGCTGCCGTCGCCCGGATCGAAACGCACCGCATCGATCTCCTTTTCGAGCTCGCGCAGCATCGCGGTCGACTTGTCGCTGTCGAAGCGCGCCACCTTGAAGTTGGTCGGCAACGTGACCAGCAGATCGTTGGCTTTGCCGTCCGGCGGGCGGATCGCCTGCGGATCGGGGCTGCACAGCGTGATGGCGCCGGGCTCGAAATTGTCCCACACCGTCGGATCGGTGTAGGCGGGCTTGAGCGCGTCGTAGTTCAGCCCCGGGATGCGCTTCACGTAAGGCAAGGGCGGCATGTTCATGATCGACATGCAGGGCTTGCGCGATTTCGCCACCGCGTCGAGCAGCTCGCGCACACCCGGCGAACGGTACTGCGGCTCCTGCATGGCGAGACCGACGACATCGTAGTCGCCCGGGTTGACGCCAGCCGCGCCGCTCGCGCTGACCTTGCCCGGCAGCTTCTTCGACTCGAGAATGACCGGGTCCTTGCGGCCCTTGACCGGCAGCTTGATGCGGAAGCCTTCGGCGTTGATCAGGTCGGCTTCGGCGGGGAGGCAAACGTGGTGAATCCTGTGGCCGCCGAACAGCATCTTGGAGGCGAGCAGCGAGCCGTAGGCCGCGCCCATGATCAGAATGTTGTACGCCATAGCCTTGGTCCTCCCGTGCATTGTCTATTGAGGATGGAGAAAGTTCCGGAGTGGCCGTCTTTCTCGCAATAACCCATGGTATTGCGCCCATCCGGGCGATGCAATGTCGGGATATTTCCTCATTGAGGCGGCGCCCCCGACGAGCAAGAGGGAGTGGAATTTCGTCCTAGGCGCGGAATTCCAGGCGCGCATTGCCAGCGCGCGCGCCGCAGGCAAAGCTTGTTGCGAAGGCCTCGACACCGCAAGCCGGCAACGATTTGAGCGCAACGGGAGGACGACGATGAAATACATGCTGACCTGGAACGAGCGTCCGCAAGGCTCGGCGATCGAATACGAGAACGCGCAGAAGCGCATCCTCGAGGTGTTCAAGCAGTGGAAGGCGCCCGCCAATTTCAAGATCGAGATATTTGTCATCCGCGTCGGCGACTGGGGCGGCTACATGCTGGTCGACTGCGACGATCCGACCACGGTGCACAAGCTGTGCTCGCTGCTGCCGGCCTTCGTCTTCGAGGCGCGGCCGGTTATTCCCATCGATGACGCCATCCGCGTCGAGCTTGAATCGATTGCCTTCCGCGACGGGCTGAAGAAGACCTGATCGCGCCGACAACCAAGAAGAAAGAGGCCGCCCACGCGGCGGCCTCGCGGCGAAAACCGGCGCTCGCGCCGCTTGCTACTCCTCGCTCTTGTCTCCCATCAAGCTGCCGAAGCTCGGGGTCACCGGGCCGGGGCCGATTGGCGAAGGCAGAACCGTGGAGGGCGCCGGCTTGGCCGGAGCTGCGGGCTTTGTCTTCTTGGCCGTCTTTGTCTTCCTGACCTTCACCTTCTTCTTGCGCGCCGGCGCGGCGCGTTTTGCCTTTTTCGCTTTCTTCGCTTTCGTCTTCTTCTTCCGCTTCTTCGCCATGATCCCTCTCCCGATGGCTGCCTCGTCAAGAACCCCTTCGCCCGGCGCTCACGTCGCCGCCATGGCCGCTTCCCGTTCCGGTTCGCGCTCCGCGATCGTCTTGCGCAGCGGCTCCGGCA
>DATJYA010000206.1:0-6402 GCA_035499835.1 Pseudolabrys sp. | reverse complement strand
ATGCGGTCGGGCTTGAACGGCAGCGTCGTGTAGCGAATGCCGGTGGCGTCGCGGATGGCGTTGCCCAGCGCCGCGGCGACCGGGTTATAGGGGCTCTCGCTCATCGACTTGGCGCCGTAGGGGCCGAGCGTGTCGCTGGTCTTGGCGAATAGCACCTCGGTGCGCGGCACGTCGGCGAAAGCCGGCAGGTGATAGTTGCGGAACGCCGGATTGGCGACGCGGCCGCCGTCATCGATGACGACTTCCTCGAACAGCGCCGCGCCCAGCGCCTGCGCCACACCGCCTTCGATCTGGCCGCGGCACTGCATCGGGTTGATGACGAAGCCGGCGTCGGCCGCCTGCACGCTCTTGAGAATGCGGATTTCGCCGCTGACCTTGTGCACGGCGACGCGAAAGCCCTGCACGTTGAAAGCGACCGAACGCGGGACGCCGTTGGTATGCCCCGCCGCGGTAAGTTCGACGCCGAGGCTTGCAGCGGCCTTGTACAGATCGGTGAGCGCGACGCGACGCGAGCCGCAGATGACGGCGTCGGCCGACAACACACAATCCCTGCGCTCGGCCTCGCTGTAGTCGGCGGCGAAAGTCAGAAGCTTGTCGCGCAACGCTTCCGCCGCCTGTTGCGTCGCCTTGCCGGCGATCACCGTGCCGGTGGAGCCGTATGCGCCGGTGTCGTGGCCGCCATGGTCGGTGTCGGAGGCCTCGAGCCTGATCTTCGCCGGCGTGGTGGCGAGCGCGGTGGCGGCGACCTGGGCATGCACCGTCGCCGTGCCGTTGCCGAATTCGGCGGTGCCGACGGTGAGTTCGTAGCCGCCGTCCTCGCGCAGCGAGACGACTGAATCGGAAAAATGCCCGCCAGGCGGCACCGTGTCGATCATGGTCAGCGCGCAGCCTTCGCCGGTGAGCCAATCCGCCGACGGCGGCGGCGCGCCGTCACCGCGCTTGAGCGCCGCATCGACCAGATCGAGGCACTGGTCGAGCCCGTAGCTGCCGTAGATGACGTTGTCGTGGACCTCGCCGGTCGACAGCATCGGATCGGGAGGCCGCACCACATTGCGGCGGCGGAATTCGAGCGGCTCCATGCCGATGGCGCGCGCAAGCTCGTCGATCGCCGATTCCACCGCGAAGCCGGTCTGCGGCAGACCGTAGCCGCGGAAGGCGCCGGCCGGCACCGTGTTGGTATAGACGGCATGGCCGTCGACCCTCTTGTTGGCGCAGCGATAGACCGAGACGCTCTCGGCGCAGGCGTGCTCGAGCACCGGCGCCGCGTGATTGCCATAGGCGCCGGTATTGGAGACGACGTGCATCTGCAGCGCGGTGAGGGTGCCGTCGCGCCTGCAGCCGGCCTTGATGTGTACGCGCATCGGGTGCCGCGTGGTGGCGGCGACGAACTGCTCCTCGCGGGTGAACTCGAGCTTGACCGGCCTACCGGTTTTCAGCACGGCGAGCGCCACGATGTCCTCGACCAGCATTTCCTGCTTGGCGCCGAAGCCACCGCCGACACGCTCGCAAAAGACGCGCACCTTGGCCGGATCGAGGGCGAAGATGCGGGCGATTTCCAGCCGGGTGAGAAACGGCACCTGTGTGCTGGCGCGCAAAGTGAGCCGACCCTCGTCGTCGATCCAGCCGATGGCGCAGTGCGTCTCCAGGTGCGCGTGCTGCATGCGCGGCGTGAAATAGCTGCCTTCGTGCGTCACCTCGGCGGCGGCGAAGCCCTTGGCTACGTCGCCGATGCCGCCATGCACCTCGGCGGCGATGTTGCGCTGCGGATCGGGAATGCGCGCCTCCGCTCCCTTGTCGTGGATCACCGGCGCGCCCGGCGCCATCGCCTGTTCCGGGTCGAACACCGCAGGCAGGATTTCATAGTCGACCACGAGCTTGCGGCAACCTTCTTCCGCCGCGGCCTCGGTATCGGCGATCACCGCAGCGACGCGCTGGCCGATGAAGCGGACGACACTGTCGAGCACCATGGTGTCGTCGGCGTCGATCAACCGGTCCTCGTGGCGGGCGGTGGAGAAGGCGACCTTCGGTGCGTCTTCGTGCGTGAGCACGGCATGCACGCCGGGAACAGCCAGCGCCGCATCCTTCTTGACCGAGCGGATGCGCGCATGCGGGTGCGGCGAGCGCAGCAATTTGAGATGCAGCAGGCCCTCGATCGCCACATCGAGCGTGTAGCGCGCCTTGCCGGTGACGACGTCGGGGCCGGCCGGCGCCGGCACGCTGTGGCCGCAGGCGGCGCCGGCCTCCACAGCTTCGACGTCCTGCCGGCCGGCGAGCGCGTCTTCGATCGGCCGGTAGCCGCTGCAGCGGCACAGATTTCCCTTCAGCGCCCAACCGAGGTCCGCCTTCTGCGCCTGGTTGAGCGACGCCGCGGTCATGATCATGCCGGCGGTGCAGAAGCCGCACTGGAAGGCCTGCGCGTCCAGGAAGGCGCGCTGCATCGGATGCAGTTCGTTGCCGCGGGCGAGGCCTTCGATGGTTACGACCTCGCGGCCTTCGGCGCGGAAAGCGGGGACGAGGCAGCTATGCACCGGCTCGCCGTCAAGCGTCACCGTACAGGCGCCGCAGTCTCCGGCATCGCAGCCTTTCTTGACGCCGAACCAGCCGAGCCCGCGCAAAAACGTGCGCAAGCATTGGCCCGGCGCCGGTTCCGCATCCGTCAGTTGGCCGTTGATGGTGAATTTCATGCGCCGTCTCCGGCAAGCTCGCGGCGGATCTCTTCGGCAAAGTGCAGCGTCATGTGCCGGCGCCAGGCAGGCCTTCCGTGGATGTCGTCGTAATAGGCGCCGAGCGGCAATTCGCGCTCGATGCGCGCGCGCAAGTCGGCGGCACCCGGCGGCTTTGCGAATGAAAACTGGAACGGCCGCGGCGTCGATGCCGTGATCGTAATCGCGAACGCGCCATCTCGAGTCACAGTGCCGATGAGCAGCGCGCCGGAACGGCCGAGCTTCGACAGCGAAATCTGCCGGAAGGCGGTGCGCTGCGTCAGGGCGGATGCGGGAAGGTCGATGCGGCGCAAGAGGTCGCCGGGGGCAAGCGCATTCTGCAGCGGGCCCTCGACGAAATCGGCGACCGGGATTTTCCGCTCGCCGCCTGCCGCCTTCCAGACGGTGCAGACGCCGTCGAGCGCGGCGGTAAGCGAGATCATCGGACCGGCCGGCAGCGACATGCACAGATTGCCGCCCACGGTCGCCATGTTCCAGATCTTGAACGAGGCAAGGAACGTGCGGGCGCACTGGTTGATCAGCGGCGCCGCGATCCAGTCGACGGGGAGTGTCGCCGCATCAAGCTGCGCGATTTTGCAGGTGGCGGCGATTTCGAGGCCCGCGGACGTCACGCGCAGCGGCGCCCAGCCGAGCGTGCCGAGATCGATCAGCCGCTTGAGCTTCGGCTGCGGCTCGGAATAAAGCCAGGTGCCGCCGGCGAGATAGGCATCGCCCGCCTGCCAGGCCGGAAATTCCTTGCGCTCCCGCGGCCGCGCGACTGCTTGAATCGTGTTCAAATCCATGCGAGCGGCCAATTGTGTTGTATCAAGCGGCCCCACACTCCGTTCGTTCCCGCGCAAGCGGGAATCCAGAGCGGCATACTCGGCGGCTGTTGCGCTTGGGTCCCCGCTTTCGCGGGGACGAACGGGGGATGGTCTGGCGATTGCAAGGCTCTGTATGATCGCGACCGGGTTTTGAGGACCTTGCAATGACCGACGCAATCTGGATCAAGGACCCGCTGGCGATACTGGCCGACGGCGCCGAACGCGGCGTGGTCGTCGTAGACGGCCGCATCGTCGAGCTCGTGGGCAAGGGCGCGCAGCCGAAGACGCAAGCAGCGCCCTTCGAGGCCGGCGCGCATGTCGTCATCCCGGGCCTCATCAACACGCATCACCACTTCTACCAGACCCTCACCCGCGCCGTGCCGGCGGCGCTCGACCGCGAATTGTTTCCCTGGCTCAAGGCGCTTTATCCGATCTGGGCGCGCATGACGCCGGAGGTGCTGGAGCTCGCGGTCACTGTGGCCATGGCCGAGCTGATGCTGTCGGGCTGCACCACGACCACCGACCACCACTATGTTTTTCCGCGCGGCCTCGAGCACGGCATCGACATCGAGGTCGCCGCGGCGAAACGTCTCGGCCTGCGCGTGCTGTTGACGCGCGGCTCGATGAACCTCTCCGAGCGCGACGGCGGCCTGCCGCCGGACAGCGTGGTGCAGGATGAGGACGCGATCCTTGCCGACAGCGAGCGTGTGGTGGCGCGGTATCACGAACGCGGCGAGGCGGCGATGACGCAGATTGCGCTCGCGCCGTGCTCGCCGTTCTCGGTGACCACCTCGCTGATGCTCGCGACCGCGACGCTCGCCGAAAAGCTCGACGTGCGCCTGCACACCCATCTGGCCGAGACCGAGGACGAGAACCGCTTCTGCGAGCAGCTCTATAAATGCCGGCCGCTCGATTATCTGGAAGATTGCGGCTGGCTCAACGGCCGCACCTGGCTCGCGCATGGCATCCATTTCAGCGCCGGCGAAATGCCGCGGCTGGCCAAGGCCGGCGTCAGCATCAGTCATTGCGCCTGTTCGAACCAGACGCTGGCCTCCGGCTGTTGCCCGGTCTGCGAGCTGGAAGCCGCGGGTGTCGCCATCGGTCTCGGCGTCGACGGTTCGGCGTCCAACGATGAATCCAACCTGATGCAGGAGGTGCGCGCCGCCTTCCTGCTGCAGCGCGCCCGTTACGGCGTCGGCAAGGTGAGCCACAAGGATGCGCTGCGCTGGGCGACCAAAGGCTCGGCGGCCTGCGTCGGCCGCCCCGAGCTTGGCGAGATCGCTGTGGGCAAGCGCGCCGATCTGGCGTTCTACAAGCTCGACGAATTGCGCTTTTCCGGACACGGCGATCCCGTCGCGGCGCTGGTGCTGTGTGGCGCCCATCGCGCCGACCGCGTCATGGTCAACGGCCGCTGGACGGTGGAGAACGGCGCCATCCCCGGCCTTGATCTCGCCGACCTGATGCGGCGGCATCAGGCCGCCGCGCGCATGGTCCAGGGGTAAGCGGTTGACGGGACATCGAGGCATTACGTTCGCCCCTTGCCGTCATCGCCGCCCTTGTGCCGGCGATCCCGTTTAGGACAGCAGTGCGCCGCCAAGCGGGGTGGCCGGGACAAGCCCGGCCACGACAATGTCAGTATCACCCGTGGCTCACTTGCCGGGCATCTTCTCGTCCACGCCCTTGACGTAGAAGTTCATGCTCAGGATCTGGCCATCGTCGAGATGGCTGCCGCCCTTGCACTCGACGGCCTTGCCGTCCTGATCGACGATCGGGCACTTGAACGGATGCAGGCTGCCGTCGGTGATCGCGGCTTCGGTCTTCTCCGCCAGCGCTTTCACGTCGTCGGGCATGTTGGTGTAAGGCGCCATGACCACGAGCTTGGACTTGAGGCCGCCCCAGACGTCGCGCGGCTTCCAGCTGCCGTCCATCACCGCCTTGACCTCGTCGAGATAGTAGGGCGCCCAGTTGTCGATGATCGAGGTGAGCTGGCTCTTCGGCCCGAACTTGATCATGTCGGAATCCTGGCCGAAGGCGACGATGCCGCGCTGCGCGGCGATCTGCATGGCGGCGGGCGAGTCGGTGTGCTGCATCAGCACGTCGCAGCCCTGATCGGCCAGCGCCTTGGCGGCGTCGGCTTCCTTGCCCGGGTCGAACCATGAGTTCACCCAGATGATCTTGACCTTGATGTTCGGGTTCACCGTCTGCGCGCCGAGCATGGTGGCGTTGATGCCGGAGATCACCTCGGGAATCGGGAACGAGGCGATGTAGCCGAGCACGCCCTTCTTCGACATCTTGGCGGCGATCACGCCCTGGATATAGCGGCCTTCGTAAAAGCGGCCGGAATAGATGCCCATGTTGGGCGCTTGCTTGAAGCCGGTGGCGTGATCGAAGAACACCTTCGGGAAACGCTTGGCCACCTTCAGCGTCGGATCCATGTAGCCGAACGAGGTGGTGAAGATGATCTGATTGCCGGCACGGGCCAGTTGTTCGATGGCGCGTTCGGCATCCGGGCCTTCATTGACGTTTTCCAGATACGTGGTCTCGACCTTGTCGCCCAGCGCCTTCACCAGGCCCTGGCGTCCGACCTCGTGCTGGTAGGTCCAGCCGAAATCGCCCACCGGCCCGAGATAGATAAATCCGACTTTCACCTTGTCGGCCGCGCTCGCGGCGTAGCTCGTCGCGGCCACCGCCAGGGCGGCGGCCGCAGCGCTGATCAGAAACTTTCTCATGGTTTCGACTCCGGGTTCCAGACGGGCATCGGTTGGTCCCGCAAGCGCGCCGCCCCGTCGTCGCGCGCTCATGGGGGTCGGTTAGCGGTCCGGCACGAAAACCAGACCGAGCGAAGCGGGCGCGGCCGACCCGGCGGTGCTGCGCGC
>DATJYA010000205.1:0-4640 GCA_035499835.1 Pseudolabrys sp. | reverse complement strand
ACGCATCTGCGCTATTGCATCAACGGCGTCGCGCTGAAATTCGCGCCGGCGACATAGGATGGCGACGCTCGGCCACAACACCAAACGCCTCGGCGCCGAAGTTCTCGCCGACATGCTGGCGGGCTACGGCGTCACTCATGTGTTCATGGTGCCGGCGGTCCTGCGCCGCACTTTCGCCGAGATGGAGCGGCGCACCAGGATCGCGCGCGTGCACTGCCACGGTGAGAAAGCCGCCGCCTATATGGCCGACGGCTATGCGCGCGCCTCGGGCAAGCCCGGCATCTGCATGGCGCAGGTGATCGGCGCGCTCAATCTCGCCGCCGGCCTGCGCGATGCGTATCTTGCGCATTCGCCGGTGATCGCCTTCACCGGCGGCCGCGACCCGAAAACCAAGTTCCGCAAGGTCTACCAGGAAATCGACGACGTGCCGGCTTTTGAGCCGGTGACCAAATTCAACGCCACCATCGACGACGTGGCGCGCATTCCCGACATGCTGCGCCAGGCCTTTCGCGCCGCCACTTCCGGGGCGCCGGGGCCGGTGCATCTGCAATTTCGCGGCAACGAGGGCCAACTCGATCTCGAGGAAGCCGAGATCGAGCCGTTGGTCGAGCCGCAGTTCGCCAGCGTGCCGCCGTTCCGTCCCGAGCCGGAAGCCGCGCATGTGAAAGCCGCGCTCGAGCTGCTGCAAAAAGCGGAGCGGCCGATCATCGTCGCCGGCGGCGGCGTGCGCGCCTCGGGCGCCGGGCGCGAGCTCACCGCGCTGGCGGACGCCCTGCAGATCCCGGTCGCCACCTCGCTCAACGGCAAGGATTCCATCCCCGACACGCATCCGCTGTCGGTCGGCGTCGTCGGCACCTATTCGCGCGAAAGCGCCAACCGCGCCGTCAACGGCGCCGATCTGGTCTGCTTCATCGGCTCGGAGACCGGCGGCATGACCACCCATTTCTGGGCGGTGCCGAAAATCGGCACGCCGGCGATCCAGATCGATATCGATCCGCAGGCGCTCGGCCGCAATTATCCGCTCTGCGCCAGCGTCCTGGGCGACGCCCGAAGCGTGCTGGTGCGCATGCTCGGGCAGATCGACAAATCGAGCGCCGCCAAACGTGAGCCGTGGATCAAGGAGATCGCCGTCCTGCGCAACGACTGGTGTGCCAAATACAAACCGGCGCTCGAATCCGACGCCATTCCGATACAGCCGGCGCGAATCTGCTGCGAACTGACCAGGCACGTGCCCGATGACGCCATCGTCGTGGTCGATACCGGCCATGCCGGCATGTGGATGGGCGGCATGTATGACTTGCGCAAACCGACGCAGAGCTACATGCGCAGCGCGGGCCATCTCGGCTGGGCCTTTCCCGCCGGCCTCGGCGCCAAGGCGGCATGTCCGGCGCGGCCGGTGGTGACGTTCACCGGCGACGCCGGCTTCTGGTATCATATCGCCGAAGTAGAAACCGCGGTGCGCTGGAAGCTCAACGCGGTGACCATCGTCAACAATAATGGCGGCGGCAATCAGTCGAAGCGCGGTTTCGACCGCGCCTATGGCGGCACGCAGACCGAGCAGGCGCGGGAGTTGTGGACCTACAATCCCACGAATTTCGCCCGCCTTGCCGAGGACATGGGTGCGCTCGGCATTCGCGTGGAGAGGCCCGAGGAAATCGCTCCCGCGCTGCAGCGCGCGCTCGCCGCCCACTGCCCCGCGGTCATCGATATCGCCACCGACATCGAAGCATTGGCGCCGGTCGCGGTGATCTAGGCCGCAATCGGAAGGTGGTAACGCGCGCGGGCGCGCAAGGTTCCACCATTCGCATGGAAAGGCCGGCCGCGCGAAAAATTTGGCTTAAATTAAACCTGTCGGTTCCAGAACCCTCGTCGCCGCCGGCATTTTATGTGAAACTGCCTTGCCAACTTTGCGGGGTGCGATCCAAAGCCGAATGCCGACCGCACGAGACGCAGCCATACGTTTGCTCAAGCTGATGATGGTGGCATCCGTGGTGCTGCCGGCGATCTTGTTCGCCTTCGCTGCCTGGGTCAGCTACCGCAACACCGAGCAGGTCAATGACGAGCGCATCGACCGCTCGCTCGATATTCTGCACGAGCATGCGCTCAAGGTCTTTCAGACCGTCGAGAGCACCTTCGCCGAGATCGGCGAGATCACGCGCGGAATGTCGGATGAGCAAATCAGCGCCAATGAACCGCGGCTGCATGCCCGCCTCAAGAGCATCGCCGAGTCGCTGCCGCAGCTGCGGGGCATCGCCATCATCGACCGCGAGGGTCACCCGCTCGTTTCCTCCAATTCGTTCCCGGTGGCGCGAGACATCGGCTTTGCCGACCGTGATTTCTTCAAGGCGCAGGAGAGCGGCGGAGGCGGCACCTATGTGAGCGGTGTGCATAGGCCGCGCATGCAGGGCATCAGCAACTACTTCTTCGCCCTCTCGCAACGTCGTGTCTCGAGCGACGGGCGATTCGACGGCGTCATCTCCGTTGCCGTGCTGCCGGGCTATTTCGAATCGTTTTATTCACGCATGGGCCGTGGCGGCGGCGATTACTACGGCATGGCGCGCGCCGATGGTGGTTTCCTGGCGCGGTATCCGGTGCCCAAAGACAGGCTGCTCAAACTCGACGAGCGCAGCAAGCTGCGCGAAGGCATTGCGCGCGGCCTTGACCGCGACGTCTATTGGGTTGATTCGCAATTTGACGGCCTCGATCGCCGCATCGGTTACCGCAAGCTCGCGGGATTCCCGGTTTATGTCCTCGCCGGCGTGGAGCACGCGGCGATTGTCGGCGAGTGGGCGCGCTATATGAGCAGCCACCTGGTCTTCGGCCTGCCGGCGACCGCATGTCTGTTCATCGGACTCGGCCTCGCCTTGCGGCGCACCCAGCGCCTTTACGACGAGGCCGACCGCCGTGAGGCGGCGGAAGCAGCGCTGCGCCAGGCGCAGCGGCTGGAAGCGATCGGGCAAATGACCGGCGGCGTCGCCCACGACTTCAACAATCTGCTGATGATCGTGAGCGGCAGCGCGCAGCGGCTGCGCGCCGAGTTGAGCGACAAGAAGCACGTGCGCCTGCTCGACATGATCGCCACCGCCACCCAGCGCGGCGAAAGCCTGACGCGGCAGTTGCTGGCCTATTCACGCCAGCAGACGCTGGCGCCGCAGGT
This sequence comes from Pseudolabrys sp., assembly GCA_035499835.1. Classification (GTDB taxonomy): domain Bacteria; phylum Pseudomonadota; class Alphaproteobacteria; order Rhizobiales; family Xanthobacteraceae; genus Pseudolabrys. The sequence goes on along the minus strand of DATJYA010000205.1, from coordinate 1,483 downwards.
CATCGATCTTGCCCAGCGCCTGCCGATGCTGCGCGAATTGCTGACCCGCTCGCTGCGCGCCGATATCGAAATCAAGGTCGATGTGCCGAACGAAGTCTGCGCCGTGCGCGTCGATCCCAACGAGCTCGAAATGGCCATCATCAATCTGGCGATCAACGCCAAGGATGCCATGCCGAGCGGCGGCGCGCTGTCGATCCGTGCCAAGGCAGTCGCGCTCAAGGGCGAGGCGAGCGAGGAGGGCTTGAGCGGCGAATTCATCGCCATCCGCGTCGCCGACACCGGCGCCGGCATCCCCGCCAATATCCTGCCGCGCGTATTCGAGCCGTTTTTCACCACCAAGGAAATCGGCAAGGGAACCGGATTGGGCCTGAGCCAGGTCTACGGCTTCGCCAGGCAATCGGGCGGCACCGCGACAGTCACCAGCACGGAAGGCAGCGGCACGGCGATCACGCTTTACCTGCCGCGCAGTCACGAAGCGCCGCAGCAGGCGCCGCCGCAAGCGCAGGCGCAGGCGTCGATCGGCGCCAGCGGCACCGTGCTGCTGGTCGAGGATAATGCCGACGTCGCCGAGGTCGCCTCCGGCTATCTGCGCGAGCTCGGCTTTCGCGTGAACAGCGTTGCCGATGCACGGTCCGCGCTGTCCGCGCTGCGTGCCGATGCCCGCGTCGATCTGGTTTTTTCCGACATCCTCATGCCGGGCGGCATGAACGGGCTCGAGCTTGCGCGCGCGGTCCGCGAACGCTTTCCCGGCATTCCGGTGTTGCTGACCACCGGCTACAGCGCCAGCGCCCAGGACGCGGTCCGCCAGGGCGTCGTGGTGCTGCAAAAGCCGTATGACCTCGAGGCCCTGCGCCGGCACATTCGCGAGGCCATCGACAGTGCGCAGGTGAGGCGGCGGCAGACCGAGCCGGCGAATTAGCCTTCGCCGATCTCGCGCAAGACCTCGGCGCTGTGCTCGCCGAGCAGCGGCGCTGGGCGTTCCGAGGCCGCGTTCCAGCCGTCCATCACGATCGGCGTGCGCACGCCGGGGATGCTGCCGTTCTTGGCCGCCAGGCTCGGCAAGTCGAGCTTCATGCCGCGGTGTTTCACCTGCGGATCCTCGAACACCTGTTCGAGGTTGTTGATCGGGCCGGCTGGGACCTGCAGCTCTTCGAGCTTCTCCAGAAGGTCGTCGCGTTTCAGGCGCGAGGTGATGGCCGAGATCTTGCCGATGAGTTCGGCGCGATGCTTGAGCCGGCCGACATTGTCCTTGTAGGCGGGATTGCTGGCGAGTTCGGGCGCGCCGAGTACGTTGCACAGCTTGACGTATTGCGCGTCGTTGCCGGTGGCGATGATCACGTGACCGTCGGCGACCGGAAACACCTGATAGGGGACGATGTTGGCGTGGGCATTGCCGATGCGCTTGGGCACGTTGCCGGACACCAGATAGTTCATCGCCTGGTTGGAAAGTATCCCGACGGTCGAATCGACCAATGCGGTGTCG
>DATJYA010000204.1:0-3586 GCA_035499835.1 Pseudolabrys sp. | reverse complement strand
ATCGCGCCGTAAAATCAAGCCGCGCCGGCGCGCAGCAAGTCATGCACGTGGATGATGCCGAGTGGCTTTCCGTCCTCGACCACGAACAGCGCCGTCACCTTGGTGGCATTGAGCAGTTCCAACGCCTCGCTGACCAATTGGTCCGGCCGTACCGTTTTCGGCTTGCGCGTCATCACCGCATCGACCTTGGTGTCGAGCAGATCGTTGCGCATGTGGCGGCGCAAATCGCCGTCGGTGATAATGCCGACCAGATCGCCAGCGGCATCGGTGATGCCGACGCAGCCGAGACCCTTCGCCGACATTTCCAGAATCGCCTCCGACATCTTGGTGCCGAGCGGGGCGAGCGGAACCCTGGCATCGCGGTGCATGAGGTCTTGCACCGCTTTGAGCAGCGTGCCGAGCTTGCCGCCGGGATGCAGCAGACCAAAATCGACTGCGGTAAAGCCGTGGCTTTCGAGAAGCGCGATGGCCAGCGCGTCGCCGAGGGCGAGCTGCATCAGCGCCGACGTCGTTGGGGCGAGGTTGTGCGGGCAGGCTTCGCGCGCCTGCGGCAGGGTCAGCACGACATCCGCGTTCTTGGCCAGGGTCGAGTCCGGGCTGGCGGTGATCGCGATCAGATTGATGTTATGGCGTTGCGAATAGTCGGTGATGTTTTTCAGCTCCGCCGTTTCACCCGACCAAGACAGCGCCAGGATCACGTCGCTTTTGGTGATCATGCCGAGGTCACCATGGCTTGCCTCGGCCGGATGCACGAACAGCGCGGGCGTGCCAGTCGAGGCGAAGGTGGACGCTATCTTGTGGCCGATGTGGCCCGATTTTCCCATGCCGGTCACGATGACGCGGCCTTCGGCAGCGCGGATCAATTCGATTGCGGCTGCAAAAGCGGCGCCCAAACCATTGCGCAACGCCGCCGCCAGCGCATCGACGCCTTCGCCTTCCGCTTCGAGCGTGCGCAAGGCGCAGTCGATCGCGGCCTGTGCGCGTTCGCCGGTCCTGTCGGTCAGTTTGGGTTTCGCCATTTCTGAACAATGTCCCCGGAACGTGATCATCTGATAGCACAGAACGAAGTGGGCGTCAGGCGCCGATTGGTTAATCCCGATACCGTGTACTCAGGGTGCTTGCGCGGGCCTCGTCATGGCGCGCGCCGTTTGGCGTTGCCGAGGACCGCGCGCACCGCGGCCGCTACGGTCTCGACCGCAATGTCGCTCGTGCGGCGGTGGCGCACCGCGTTATTGCCTTCGCTGCGCGCGCGCCGGGCCGCATCGGTATCGCCGGGCGGCTCGATGATGGCGGCAAGGGGATTGAGCGGCTTCCAGTGCCACGGGCTCGTCGGCCCGAAAATAGCGACGGTCGGTGTGCCGAGGGCGGCGGCGACATGCATGAGGCCGGAATCATTGGTGACCGCCACGTCGGCGGCAGCATGAGCGAGGACCGCATTGCGCAGATCGTTGCTGGTGAGATCGCGCACGCGGCTGCCGCCGGCGGCGGCAATCGTTGCGGCAAGCGGTGCTTCGTTGGGGCCGCCGAGGACCCAGATCGAGACGCCGTCGGCCGTCAGCGCGCGCGCCAATTCAGCGTAGTGAGCGGCGGGCCAGGCCTTGCCGGCGCCAACGGCGCCCGGCGACAAGGTGACGATTGGGCGGGGATCGGTGGCTAGGCCGCGCCGCTTACGCCAGTCGTCAAGCTCATGGGGCGGCACGACGAGTTCAGGCAGAGGCCATTCACTCGGAAGCTTCGCGCTTGCCGGCAAGGCCAAGGCGCCCATCTGGTCGATCATGCGCGGCAGCGTGCGCTCGCCGGTGCGCACATCATTGAGCAGCCCAAGGCGTATTTCGCCGAGGAAACCAGTACGTAGGGGGATGCCGGCGAGCCACGGCGCGAGCGCGGCCTTCCATTTGCGCGACATCACCAGTGCCTGAGCGTAGTGGCCGGTGCGCAACTGCTTGGCGAGCTGAAGCTGGCGGGCGACACCGATCCGCCGACGCGGCAGATCGGCGATAATCGCCTGGCGCACGCCCGGCATGTAATCGGCGAGCGGCGCACATAACGTACTGCTGACGATGTCAACCGGACGCTCGGGCGCTTGCGCGCGCAACAGTTTCACAACCGAGTGGCAGCGGACGAAATCGCCGATCCAGACATAGGGGACGATGAGAACAGGCGCGGGCGCTGACACGGGATCGTCGCTCATGGAATAGCCGCCGCTTGCCCCCGTTTGCCCTTATAAGGCCCGGCCACTCACGCGTTAGCCCGCGGGGCCGCTCTATGTCCAGCCGTGATTTCCGCTGCGCCCACAACCCATTAGGTCGAGATTGCACAGGCCCCAAGACTGGGGCAAAGGAAAGCCCGCGAGAGCTTAACGGCGAGAGGCCTGATGTTTTTGGTCACCGGCGGGGCCGGCTTCATTGGATCGAACGTCGTTGCCAGCCTTAACGAGGCCGGCGGCGCCGATGTGGTCGTGAACGACCAGTTCGGCCATGACGACGCCAAATGGCGCAATCTGGCCAAGCGTCAGGTCGCCGACGTGGTGCCGTCGGGGGAGTTGATGGCGTGGCTCGATGGCCGCAAGCTCGACGGCGTCATCCATATGGGCGCCATCTCCGACACCACCGTCACTGACGCCGACCTGGTGATGGAAAACAATCTGCGCCTTTCGGTGCGGCTGCTCGATTGGTGCACGGCGACACGCACGCCACTCATCTACGCCTCGTCGGCGGCGACCTATGGCGACGGCGCGCAAGGCTTTGACGACGACTGGTCGCCGGAAGCACTGCGCAAGCTCAAGCCGATGAATCTCTATGGCTGGAGCAAGCACCAGTTCGACCTCGTCGTGGCCGAGCGTCAGGCGAAGAAGGAAAAGCTGCCGCCGCACTGGGCAGGCTTGAAATTCTTCAATGTCTACGGCCCCAACGAATATCACAAGGGCCATATGGCGAGCGTGCTGTCCAAAGTGTTCGACGAGGCCAAGGCCGGCAAGCCGGTGCGCCTGTTCAAGTCCTACCGTGACGGTATTGCCGACGGCGAGCAGCGGCGCGATTTCATCTATGTGGACGATGCCATCGCCGTGCTGCGCTGGCTCATGGACGCAACCGCGGTAAACGGCATATTCAACGTCGGAACGGGCAAAGCCGAGAGCTTCCGCGACATGATTGCCGCCATGTTCAAGGCGATGCGGCGGCCGCCCAACATCGACTATATCGAGATGCCGGAGGCAATCCGCGGGCAATACCAGTATTTCACGGAAGCACGGGTCGAGAATCTGCGCCGTGCCGGCTACAATGCCGGCTTCACGCCGCTCGACGATGCGGTCGCGCGTTACGTAAACGGCTATCTCGACCAGACCGATCGCTATCACTAGGCCATGTTCGACTTCGACAAACAACTCTCCGCGCTTACCGGGCAGACCGTGCTCTGCATCGGCGACCTGATGCTGGACGAATTCGTCTATGGTGAAGTCTCGCGCATTTCGCCGGAAGCCCCGGCGCCGGTTATCGCCGTCAAGCGCAGCGAAGTGATGATCGGCGGCGCCGGCAACGTGGCGCGCAACCTGGTCTCGCTCGGCGCTCGCTGTATTTTTGTCGGCGTG
>DATJYA010000203.1:0-3192 GCA_035499835.1 Pseudolabrys sp. | reverse complement strand
ACGTTGTCATTATAGACGCGGATATTGGCGCTCTTGAGGTTGGCGCGGGCGAAGCGCTCGTTGGTGCCGCCGGGATTGACGATCACGCGTACGTCCGGCTTGTCGATGTCGGCAACGGTCGCGTATTTGGCGACATCCGCGCAGCGGGCGATCGGCGTCTTGCCTTCGCGCATGATCGGCGTGGAGAACAGACCTTTCTTCTGCCGGTCGAGCGTGATCGAGACGCCGCCGGTGACGATGTCGAACTTGTCCGCCTCGAAATCCTTCATCATCGTCGGCCAGCTCGTCTGCACGAACTCGACCTTGACGCCGAGCGCCTTGCCGAGCGCCTCGGCCATGTCGACGTCGAAGCCTTCGAAGGTGGACGTCGTCTTGTTGAGGAAGGTGAACGGCCGGTAGTCGCCGGTCATGCCGACGCGCAGGCTGCCGCGGCTGGCGATCTGATCGAGCCGCGAGCCCGGCGCCTGGGCGAGGGCGGTGGCGGCAAGGACAAAACTGGCGATTGCGGCGACGGCCGCTAACCTCAAGTTGCGAAACATCTGGAATTCTCCCGGGCACATCAATGCGATGCTGGTGCCGGCACTTTATCCGCAGAGGAAAAGCGTGTCATCCGTGCCGAAAAGGATGCCGCGGCGTCCAGCGAGCGGCGCACCTATTCCCTGATCGGCTCGGCGTGGCCGATCACCCGCTTGATCGAGGGCGAGCGCTGGCGCAGCGCACGCTCCAGTGCGTCGACCTTTTCGTGCACGCTTTGCACGGCGAGCGCCGGGTCGACGCGGCAATGAAAGTTGACGACCTCGCCCTCATCGGTCTCGCGCACGCGCACGTTATGGACATCGCGGATGCTGTGGCCGCCAGCGGCCAGTTCCTTCAGGGTCTGTTCCACCGCAACGATCCGCTCCGACGGAGCCTCACGACCGCCGGCGCGGTGCGGCTGCAGCGGCTCGATATGGGTGTCGACCTCGACGCCGGCGCCAAGCTCGGCAGCAATCGCCGCCTCAAGTCCGTCGGCCAGCTCATGCGCGGCGCGCAGCGAGAGCTTGCCGTCGACCTCGAGATCGAGCGAGATCGCCAGGCGGTCTCCGAGCTCGTGCACGGTGACGTGATGCACGGCGAGCCCTCGGTTGCGCGCAATCACCATGACGCAATCGAGCACGCTTTCGTTGTCGAGCGCGACCGGATCGGTCGTCACTGTCGGCTCCGCGCCCGGCATTTGCTTGCGGATAGCGCCGGCGACCGTGTCCTTGAGCGCGCTGACCTTGTCGAGCGGCAACGTGCGGCTCACGGCGACGCCAAGATCGATGAAGGTCTTCTCTCCGACCTCGCGCGCACGCACGCGTTCGACCCGCACCACACCGGGCACGCGGGCGGCAATCGTCGTGATCCTGGCCGCCGCGCCGCGTGGCGCGGCATCGGTCAGCGTATCGATGGTGCGCCGGCCAAGCCGCCAACCGGCGACGCAGACGAGCACCGCAACCACAAGCGCCGCCATCGAATCCGCCCATGGTAGACCGAAGCGCACGCCGGCGAGTCCGATCAGCACTGCTGCCGAGGCCCACAGGTCAGACGAGAAATGCAGTGCGTCGGCCTCCAGCGCATGGCTCGAGGTCTGCTTGGCGGTGCGCGACAGCGTACGGGAGCGGAAAAAGTCGACTGCGATCGACAATGCAATGACGCCGAAGGCCCAGATATTGGCGTCGACGTGCGTTTCCTTGCCGGTCAGCCGCTCGACTGCATTCCAGATCACGACAGCGGAGAGCACGAACAGCAGCGCGGTTTCTGCCAGCGCCGAGACCGACTCGAATTTGCCGTGGCCGTACTGGTGTTCCTCGTCGGCGGGTTTGCCGGAAACGCGCACAGCGCCATAGGTGAGGACCGTCGCCCCGAGGTCGATCAGCGAATGTCCGGCTTCCGAGAGAATGGCGAGCGACCCGGTCGAAAAGCCGATGGCAGCCTTGGCGATGGTCAACGCCGCCGAGGCCGCGATCGAGGTCAATGCGACTTGCTCTTTTTCACTCTGCATTTCGGAATGACTCGCAGGCCGGGACGAACTGCGCCGCGACAGAGATATGGCCAAGGCCGTGAATAAGCCAGCCTGTCATTGGCTGGCTTCCGCGCAGGCTCGATAAGGGGTGGAATAATCGGATGGTTTTGATCTGCGTCATGGAAAAATTGTGGCCAAACCGCATGTTTTTATTAAACAAACGGAATCGCGGTTATGGAATCAGGCCCCAATTGCAACGAGAAGAAGGCGATTTATCTTTGGGAAATGATGAAGCGCGCGGGAATTGACCCCGGCGCCGGTATTTTGCCGCGCTTCAGCGTCAGCACGCAAGCGCACAGCACAGCTGCCAGGAATGTCGCCTCGAGGACCGCTGCTGGGCCTGGCTGGCTGCGACGCCAGCCGATGTTTTCCTGCCGCCGCGCTTTTGTCCAAACGCGGACATTCTCTTTGAATTGCAGGTCGATCAGGTTGGCGCCGGATCGCAGCGACGCCCGAAGAGGGAGGCGAGCCATGTTGATTAACGTGCATGGGCAGGGGCAGTGGTGGAGCCGCTGCGAGGATCGATCCGCCGATGCAGTCAAGGGCACCGGTGCGGAACTCGCCGAAGGTCGCGAAACGGATGCCGAGCGGCAATCAAATCGGCCCTTCGACGCGGTCTACGTCGTCACGCCTGCGGTGTACCCACACCAGTTTCGCTGGCCGGCATAGGGCGACGGCCGACAATCAAACCAGCGGCGACGCTACTTGAGCGTACGCGTCAGTTGTCCTTGGCCCCTTGCCTGATCCAGGCGCGAACGGAGTTGCGATCACAGCTCGACAACTGCTTCTTGCCATGGGGCATGCGAAGCGCCGGCGAGACGCGCCAATCGAGCAGCAGCATCAGATTGCTGCTGTCGGGGTCTCCCGGAATGACCATCTTCCCGAATTTTGTGCCCTTCATGACGCCGGCATAGCTTGTCAGGTCGAGGCCGCTCTTTACGAAGCCTTCGCCGCCGGGCTCGTGGCAACTGGCGCAGCGCCACTTCAGCAGCGGAAGGATGTCTTCTTGAAAGCTGACTTTCTCCTCCGCGGCGCAGGCTTGGGGGGCGTTGACGATGCCATTTCCGGCGACGGCGCCTACGGCCAGCGCGACAACACTCATAAGCAATAGCGGTCGCTTTTTCATCGAACTCTCCTATTTCATTCCC
>DATJYA010000202.1:0-4894 GCA_035499835.1 Pseudolabrys sp. | reverse complement strand
TCGAACTCGATGCGCCGTCGCTGCCGATCACCATTGCTGGCGTGACCTTCAACATCGAGCCGGCGGCGATCCGCATGACGGTGCAGCGGCGGCCCGGCACGCAGCCACGCGTCGATCTCGACTATCTCTGGCCGTCGCTGCGGCCGCCGGATCCGGCCAACCGGCCCACGGTCGGCGCACCCATCAACCCCAATGAGCGGCTGTTCGTGACCATCGCCTCCGGCGACACCACGCTGCCGCTGATGGAACGCGTGCAGAATATCTATCCGCGCTATCTCGTCGCCGCGCCGGCCGCCGGTCCCGATGGGCTGACGCTGCGCGGCTTCCGCGACAGCACGCCGTATCAAGGCGAAGAGCTGGTGTTTGAATCGCAGGCGCCGGAGCATTTCCTCGCCCGTTGTTCGCTGCGCGGCGTGGTCAATTCCGGCAGTTGCCTCCTCGAACGGCGCATCGGCAATGCAGACATCACCGTGCGCTTTCCACGCGACTGGCTCAACGACTGGCGCAGCGTCGCCGGCGGCATCGACACGCTGATCGCGCGGCTGCACCCGAGCTGACCGAACGTCTCAAAGTCATGGCTGAAGCCTCGGACGTGTTTCGCATCGGAACGGGCGCCGGCTTTGCCGCCGACCGGCTCGGGCCGGCGGTCGATCTGGCGCGGCGCGGCCGTCTCGACGTCATGGTGCTCGAATGCCTGGGCGAGCGCACCGTCGCCTTTGCCCATCGCGACCGCATGGCCGACCCGCGTCGCGGCTACAACATTCACCTCGACCGCCGCATGCGCGCCCTGCTGCCGGCCTGCCGCGCCGCCGGCACGGTCCTGATCACCAATATGGGCGCCGCCAATCCGCGCGCGGCGGCGGAACGCACCCGTGAGATCGCGCGCGAGCTCGGCATCAAGGGTCTCAAGATCGCCTGCATCGAAGGCGACGACGTCGGCGGCCGCGTGCCGCTGACGCAGAACTTCATGGACGAGCCGGGAACCCTCGCCGATGTCGGTCGTCCGATCGTCGGCATGAACGCCTATCTCGGCGCCGATGCCATCCTCCCGGCGCTGCAAGTGGACGCCGACGTGATCATCGGCGGCCGGCTCGCCGATCCGTCGATGTATCTCTCGCCGCTGATGCATCGCTACGGCTGGGATGCCGCCGACATGAATCGCGCCGGGGCCGGCACGCTGGTCGGCCATCTCATGGAATGCGGCATGCAGGTGAGCGGCGGCTATTTCGCCGATCCCGGTATCAAGGAGGTGCCTCGCCTCGCGCAGTGCGGCTATCCCATCGCCGAGGTTGCCGCCGACGGCAGCGCCGTTATCACCAAATTGCCGGACGCCGGCGGCTGCGTAACCGAGGCGACCGTCAAGGAGCAGCTTCTCTACGAAGTGCACGACCCGGCCGCCTATTTGACGCCGGATGTCACCGCCGATTTCAGTCGCGTCAGGATCGCCACGCAGGGCAAGGACCGCGTGCACGTTTCGGGTGCCAGCGGACATGCGCGTCCGGAGAGGCTCAAGGTCACGGTCGGCTTCGACGCCGGCTTTCTCGCCGAAGCGGGCGTGAGCTACGCCGGGCCCGGCGCCACCGCACGCGGACGACTCGCTGGCGATGTCGTCCGCGAAAGGCTGACGCAAACCCTGAGCAATTCATCGGCGCTGCGCATCGACCTCATCGGCTGCAACTCGCTGTTCGCCGCCGCCGGCGCAAGCGGCACGGAGACAGACGATGTCCGCCTGCATGTCGCCTTGCGAACGGTGAACCGCGACGAAGCGGAACTGATGCTGTGGGAAGTGGAATCGCTGCTCTGCTGCGGTCCGGCCGGCGGCGGCGGATTTCGTGGGGTCACTACGCCCGCGGTGATGACGAAGTCGGTCCTGATCGCGCGTGACGCGGTGACGCCGACATGCGAGGTCTTCGTGACATGAGCCCGCGCAGCGGCAACGCACCCCGCCTCGTCCGCGACATCGCGCATGCGCGCGCCGGCGACAAGGGCAATATCTCGAACGTCAATGTCTGGGCATTCGATCCGGCCGACTTCGAGCTGCTCAAGCGCAACCTCACCGCCGAACGCATCAAAAGTGAATTTCCGCAGCTCGTGCGCGGCAAGGTCGAACGCTACGTCATCGAGCATCTGCACGGGCTCAATCTCGTGCTGCATGAGGCGCTCGAAGGCGGCGTCAATGCCTCGCTCAATCTCGACTCGCACGGCAAGTCCTGGAGCTATCTCATCCTCGGCCTGCCGCTCATCTAAGACGCCTCGGCTTCGACCCTTGGCGGCTCATTACCAATAGACATAAAACCAGGCGATGAGCATGGACAGCCCGCTTATTCCCATCGCGAACAGCACGAACATTCCGGCGAGGTCGATCAGTCTTCGCTTGTCAAACTCGGTCTCCGTTTTCATCAGGCGTCTCCTCAGATCTTTTTATGTGGAGACTGGCACTGCGATTTAAGGAATCGAACGGGCCCTCATTTCGAAGCCCCAGCATCCGCAGATTTCCTTGTTTTGTTCACTAGTCGAATTGATGAGAGGCGCATTGCGCCATATCAAAATGCACGCCGATGTTGCAGCGCGGCAAGCGACGCAACCACCGCTTAAATACGCTTTTTCCTGCGGCGGGTTTTCGCCCGGCCCTTGATCGGAATGACATCCGCGGCCGCCTGCGCGCTGCGCCGCAAGGCTTCCCGCAGGCTCGCCGGGCGGCCGTACTTTTTCAGAATGTCGCGGAAGGCCTCGTCGGACAGTTCCTGAAAGGTCTGCATGCGGTCCTTGGCCAGCAGGTCGACGGAGGCCCAGGTCTCGTCGTCAAATTCGACCCGCTTGCCGCGCATCAGTCGACCAGGTCGACGTCCAGGATCGGCAATTCAAAGATGTAGGACTTGCGGCCCTTTTCGTTTTCCAGAAACAGCACGCCGATGAACTCATCGCCGATATAGGCCTCGACCGAATCCAGCTTCTTCGGCCGGGTGACGACGCGGATATTGTCGTTATCGAACTTGCGCCTGAGATAGGCGTTTAGCGTCGGCACCGGCTGGATGCTGGGATCGCTGCCGATCTGAATGACCATGCGGAAATTGTAGGAGCGGTCGCCGTCCTCATCGTCGACGGTAATCTCGCCGAGGTCGTCGTCGCCGACAAAGACCTCGGCAAAATCGCCCGACTTCGGCACCACCCGAATCTCCTGATTGCCGAAGAGCTTCTTCAGATAGGCGTCGAGTTTCCTGACTTCCGCTACATGCATCGGGCCGCTCCCACTATCTCGCCGCGCCTATTGCCCGATTGAACGCCCGCGCGCAAGCGGATGCTCGTCACATTCAGCCGTCAAGCATGATGCCGTAAAGCATTTGGTCCATGGCGCGCGACGGCTCGGGGCAGCCGGCTTCGCCCACCACTTTCGCCGGGACGCCGGCCACGGTGACATTGTTCGGCACCGGCTTGATGACGACCGAGCCCGCGGCAATGCGCGCGCAATGGCCGACCTCGATATTGCCGAGAATCTTGGCGCCGGCGCCGATCATCACGCCGTGGCGGATTTTCGGATGACGGTCCTCGTGCTCCTTGCCGGTGCCGCCCAGCGTCACGTCGTGCAGGATCGAAACGTCGTCCTCGATCACTGCGGTCTCGCCGACCACCAGCCCGGTGGCGTGGTCGAGGAAGATACCGCGGCCGATGCGCGCCGACGGATTGATGTCGCACTGGAACACCGCCGAGGAACGGCTTTGCAGATAGAGCGCGAAATCCCTGCGGCCGTTATTCCTCAGCCAATGCGCCAGCCGATGCGTCTGGATGGCGTGGAAGCCCTTGTAGTAGAGCACGGGCTCCATGAAGCGCAGCGTCGCCGGGTCGCGGTCGACGGTCGCGACGATGTCGGCGCGGAAGGCTTCACCGATCGCCGGCTGATCATCGAGCGCGTCGGCATAGGCCTGGCGGATCAAGTCGCCGGAGATTTCGGCGCTGCCCAGCCGCTCGCAGACGCGGTGCACGACCGCGGCTTCCAGCGAGTCGTGATGCAGGACGTTTTCGTAGATGAAGGTCGCAAGCTCGGGCTCCGCCCTTGCCGCCTCTTCCGCCTCCGAGCGTACCTTCGCCCAGACCGGATCGACCTTGTCGAGACCCTTGACGGGCCGTGTCTGCTGTTGGGCCATAGAATAAAATTCTCCGACGCTTGCCAAATCGGCAGCGCTTCTACCACATATTTCGAAACGCCGAGAGGGCTTCGCAAGTCCAGGCGCACATGGCTCATGCGCGGTTAAGGAAGTCGATAACAGCTTCCTTGAACACGCGGTCGCCGACCGCCAGCATGTGGTCACGCCCGGGAATGTCGAGCCATTTTGCATTGGGAATGAGCGCGGCTAATTCTTGCGCGGAACCGGCAACGTCATCTTTGGTGCCGACCGCGACCAAAGTCGGAGATCGAATCGCCGCCGCTTCCGCCTTCGTCAGTGTCTGCCGCGAGCCGCGGATGCAGGCCGCCAGCGCCCTCAGATCCGATTTGGTCTGCTCGGCAAAAGCGCGGAATTGCCGCCCGGTCGGATCGGCGACATCGGCGAGCGAGGACGCTTCCAGCGCCGTCGCGATGCTTTCCGGCAGTCCCACGCCCTCGACAAGACGAATGCCAAGCCCGCCGAGGATCAGCGTGCGCACGCGCAGCGGGTGCTGGACGGCGAAAAAGGCACTGATGCGCGCACCCATGGAATAACCCATGACGTCGGCGCGCGGCAGATCAAGATGGTCGAGCAGCGCGCGTACATCGTCGGCCATCTTGGGCGTGTCGTAATCGGCAGGATCGTAAAGCTTGGCCGATTGGCCGTGGCCGCGATTGTCGAGCGCGATGACCCGCCGCCCCGCGCGGCTCAGCGTGCCGACCCAGCTCGGACCGACCCAATTGACCTCCTTG
>DATJYA010000201.1:0-9623 GCA_035499835.1 Pseudolabrys sp. | reverse complement strand
GCCGCGCGCGTCACCGGCTCCGGCGCGTTGAAATTGGTCGGCTGCTGCGGCGAGGTGCCGGTGAAATCGACGGTCGCCTCGCGCTTTTGCTTGTCGACCGTGATCTTCACCTTGATCACGGTGCCCTGATCCATCTCGTAGGAATATTCGGCGTCGTGCAGCCGATCGATGACGCGGCGCACGCTCTCGGCGGCGTTGTCCTGCACGTGCTGCATGTAGGCGCGCACCACCGGCAGCGTGAACTGCTCGACCATCTTGCGCAGCTCGGCGACGCCCTTTTCATTGGCGGCGATCTGCGCCTTGAGGTCGTTGATGTTCTGCACCGGGTTGCGCGCCGGGTATTTGGCCCCTCGCAGCGCCGCCATCAGCTCTTTCTCGCGGAAGCGGCCGCGGTCGACCAGTTTGAAATTGTCCATATAGACGCCTTCCTGCTCGATGGTCGTCGCATTGGGCGACATCGAACCGGGCGAGATGCCGCCGACGTCGGCATGGTGCCCGCGCGAGGCGACCCAGAACAGGATTTCGGGCTTGCCTTTCTTCTCCCCTCCCTCCACGGAGCGAAGCGACGTGGTGGGGAGGGGTCGGGGGTGGGGGGCGCTTCTTTTCGAGGACCCCCCACCCCGACGCGCCGCTTTCGCGTCGCGTCGACCCTCCCCGCCGCTTCGCGGGGGGAGGGAGAAAGAAGAAAACACCGGCGTGCAAACGGTGATATCCGGCAGGTGCGTGCCGCCGTTGTAGGGCGCGTTGATCGCATAGACGTCGCCGGGCGCGATGCGTCCCTTGTTTTCGCGGATGATGGTCTCCACCGCGCGGTCCATGGAGCCGAGATGCACCGGCATGTGCGGCGCGTTGGCGACCAGCGTGCCGTCATGGGCGAACACCGCGCAGGAGAAATCGAGCCGCTCCTTGATGTTGACCGAATAGGCGGTGTTCTGCAGCGACACGCCCATCTGCTCGGCGATCGACATGAACAGGTTGTTGAACACTTCGAGCATGACCGGATCGGCATGGGTGCCGATGGCGAACGTGCGCTTGAGCTTGACCGCGCGCGTAAGCACGAGATGGTTTTTCCGCGTCAGCTCCGCCTGCCAGCCCGGCTCGATGACGATGGTCTGGTGCGGCTCGACGATGATGGCGGCGCCTTTGACGCGTGATCCGGGCCGGAGCTGGTCGCGGGTGTAGACATTGGCCTGATGCCATTCGCCGGCGGAGAAGAATTGCGTGCGCCGGGCCGGCGGCGGCAATTTCGCGCGCGACAGCTGGGCCGATTTTTCCCGGAACTTGGCGCCGCCGCCGATCGCTTCGACTGAGACCGCCTCGACCACGATCTGCTTGCTCCGGTCGACGAAGCCGAAGCGGGCCTTATGCGCGGCCTCGAAGGCCCGCCGCATTTTTGTGAGTATAGCATTCTCATTCTTTGCGCTCTTGAGGGCACCGGCGCCGCGGCTCGCCGCAGTCTGCTCCCTCCCCCCTTGTGGGGGAGGGTTGCGGAGGGGGGTGAATTTTCTTGACGAGCGTTGCCGCTTACCCCCCTCCCTGTCCCTCCGCCACAAGGGGCGAGGGAACGCTGGGGCCGAGGCATCGTGCAAGAAAGCTGGCACAACCAGCGCCGTATCCGTTCCCGCATAACGAATATGCGCGCGCACGATCACCTTGATCTTGTCCGCCGCCACACCCTGGCCGGCGACTTCGCTCTTGGCCTCGCGGCCGAGCCTGCCGCCGATGCGCTTGATGGCGGCAAGCGCTTTTGCCCCGAGCGGCAATTCGATCGCCTGCTGGCGCGTGGCGCGGATATCGGCGAGTCCCATGCCGTAAGCCGACAGCAGCGAGGAGAACGGGTGGATCAGCACCTTGGTCATGCCCAGCGCGTCGGCGACCAGGCAGGCGTGCTGGCCGCCGGCGCCGCCGAAGCAGTTGAGCGCATAGCGGGTGACGTCGTAGCCGCGCTGCACCGAAATCTTCTTGATCGCGTTGGCCATGTTCTCGACCGCGATCTTGATGAAACCGTCGGCGATTTCTTCCGGCTTGCGGCCGCCGCCCACTTCCTGCGCCAGATTGACGAAGGCGTTACGCACGGCGTGAGCGTCGAGCGGCAGGTTCTGCGACGGCCCGAAAATCTTCGGGAAGAAATCCGGGATCAGCTTGCCGGCCATCACATTGGCGTCGGTCACCGCCAGCGGCCCGTTGCGGCGGTAGCATTTCGGTCCCGGATTGGCGCCGGCCGAATCCGGGCCGACGCGGAAGCGGGCGCCGTCGAAATGCAGGATCGAGCCGCCGCCGGCGGCCACCGTGTGAATAAGCATCATCGGGGCGCGCATGCGCACGCCGGCGACTTCCGTTTCGAAGGCGCGCTCGTATTCGCCGTCGAAATGCGAAACGTCGGTCGAGGTGCCGCCCATGTCGAAGCCGATCAGCTCCCCGAAGCCGGCTTCGTGCCCGGTCTGCGCCATGCCGACCACACCGCCCGCCGGCCCCGAGAGGATCGCGTCCTTGCCCTGAAACAATTCCGCCGCCGTCAGCCCGCCCGACGACATCATGAACATCAGGCGGATGTTCGATCCCTCCCCCGAAGGGGGAGGGTGGCCGGCGAAGCCGGCCGGGTGGGGTCGGCTGGCCGCTGTGTGAACAACCCCACCCGGCCGCTCGCTTGCGCTCGCGTCCACCCTCCCCGTTCCGGGGAGGGATGGCGTCTGCATCTCCCCTGCCACTTGCGCCACATACCGCCGCAGGATCGGCGACAGATAGGCGTCGACCACCGTGGTGTCGCCGCGGCCGACCAGCTTGATCAGCGGCGAGACTTCGTGGCTGACCGACACCTGGGCAAAGCCGAGCTCGCGCGCCAGCGCGGCGACGCGCTTCTCGTGCTCGGGAAAGCGGTAGGCGTGCATGAAGACGATGGCCACGGCGGCAATGCCGTCGGCCTTCGCCGCCTCGAGATCGGCGCGCACTGCGGCCAGATCCGGTTCGCGCTCGACCGCGCCGTCGGCGCGCACGCGCTCGTCGACTTCGGCCACGCGCTCGAACAGCATGTCCGGCTTGACGATGTGGCGGGCAAAGATCTTCGGCCGCGCCTGGTAGCCGATCTTCAGCGCGTCGCGGAAACCCCTGGTAATGAGCAGCAGCGTGCGCTCGCCCTTGCGTTCGAGCAGGGCGTTGGTGGCAACCGTGGTGCCCATTTTCATCGCGCCGACCCGGCCAGGCGGGATCGGCTCGCGAGATTTCAGCCCCAGCAGGTCGCGGATGCCCTGCACCGCGGCGTCGGCGTAAGCCTCCGGGTTCTCCGAGAGCAGCTTGTGTGCGGTCAGCGTGCCGTCCGGCCGCCGGCCGACGATATCGGTGAAGGTTCCCCCGCGGTCGATCCAGAAATCCCAGCTTCCTCCGGCCTGCATCTTTGCCATGCGTCATTCGCCTCTCGTCGGCCTTGCCACCGGGCGGGCGCAGGCCCCATGCTTAAACCTTAAAGGGCGGACCGAGGCGAGGGGGTTTCTCATGCGCGGTCCTCATGGAGGGTTGCAATGATCAAATTCGCACGTGTTTTGGCCGGTGCACTGTTTGCCGGTGCGTTTGTCACCGGGGCTTCGGCGCAAACCAAATGGGACATGCCGACGCCTTATCCGGACGGCAATTTCCACACCAAAAACGTGATCATGTTCACGCAGGACGTCGCCAAGGCGACCAACGGCTCGCTGCAGATCACCGTGCATTCGGCCGGTTCGCTGTTCAAGCACCCGGAGATCAAGCGCGCGGTTCGTCAGGGCACCGCGCCGATTGGCGAGATTCTCGAGTCGCTCGCCTCCAACGAGGCGGCCGTGTACGGCCTCGACTCGGTGCCGTTCCTCGCCACCGGCTATGATGCCTCGCACAAGCTCTACCTGGCGCAGAAGCCTTACCTTGAAAAGCAGCTCGCCTCCGAAGGCCTGATGCTGCTTTATTCGGTGCCGTGGCCGCCGCAGGGTATCTACGCCAAGAAAGAGATCAAGTCGGTGGACGAACTCAAGGGCATGAAATTCCGCACCTATAATGCCATGATCGGCCGCATCGCCGCGCTCGCCGGCGCCATCCCGACGCAGATCGAGGTGCCCGATCTGCCGACGGCGTTTGCCACAGGCCGCGTCGACGTGATGATCACGTCGGCTTCGACCGGCGTCGATACCAAGTCGCAGGACTATCTCTCGAATTACATCGACACCCAGGCCTGGCTGCCGCGCAACATCGTGTTCGTCAACAAGGAGGCTTTCGACAAGCTGACCCCGGCGGAACAGAAGGCGGTTACCGACGCGGCCAAGGTCGCCGAGGAGCGCGGCTGGAAAATGTCGATCGAGGAAATGACGATCAAGACTGCGGCGCTCAAGGCGGCCGGGATCAAGGTGACGGAGCCGACGCCGGAGATGAAGGCCGGCCTCGCCAAGATCGGCGAAACGATTTCTGCCGAATGGGAGAAATCCGCCGGCGCCGACGGTGCCGCGATGCTGGCTGCGTATAGGAAGTAATTACTCGCCAAGTCTGCCTCCCTCTGCGAAAAAGGGGGAGGGGACTTTTCCATGCGACGCTTTCTCGACACGCTCTATCGCGTCACGCTGTGGCTGTCGGCGCTGTGCCTCGTCGCCATCGCTGTGCTGGTCGGCGCGCAGCTTGGCGGACGGCTTCTCGATGGGGCGCTGGCGCTGGTGCATCTGCCGCGCACCGACTTTGTCGTTCTCTCGCTCGACGAAATCTGCGGCTACCTGCTCGCGGGCGCAAGTTTCCTGGCGCTTGCCGGCACGCTCAAGGCCGGCGCTCATATTCGCGTGACCATGGTCCTCGCCGCGCTCGGTGAAGCGAACCGGCGGATCGTCGAGATTTTCGCCTTTGCGTTCGCCGCTTTCGCCTCCGGCTATATGACCTGGCACCTCGCGAATTTCGCGTGGATCTCGTTCCGCTTCCAGGAAGTGTCGACCGGCGTCATCAAGGTGCCGCTCGGCTATCCGCAGGCCTCGATGGCGCTCGGCACGTTGATCCTCACCGTCGCGCTGATTGACGAGCTTGTCTGCGTGGTGACGCGTGGGCGCCCGACTTTCCGCGCGGCCGAGGACGCCATCACCTTAGGGAAGGAGGGCTAGCCATTGAACGTCATCGAGCTGTCGCTCCTGCTCATGCTGCTGCTGTTTGCGGTGCTCGGAACCGGCGTGTGGATCGCGCTGGCGCTCGCCGTCTGCGGTTTCGCCGCGGTGATGACCAAGGTGGCGACGCCGGCGGGGCAAGTGCTGGCGACCTCGATGTGGGCGGCGTCGGACTCCTGGGACCTGACGGCGCTGCCGATGTTCATCTGGATGGGAGAAATCCTCTATCGCACCAAATTATCCGACGACATGTTCGAGGGGCTGGCACCCTGGGTGCAAAACCTGCCGGGACGGCTGCTGCACGTGAATGTCATTGGCTGCGCGATCTTTGCCGCGGTGTCGGGTTCATCGGCCGCGACCTGCGCCACCATCGGCCGCATCGCGCTGCCGGAACTGCTCAAGCGCGGCTACGACGAGAAAATGGCGGTCGGCACGCTCGCCGGCTCCGGCACGCTTGGTCTGCTGATCCCGCCGTCGATCATCATGATCGTCTACGCGACCGCGACCGATCAATCGATCGCGCGGCTGTTCATTGCCGGCGTGCTGCCGGGCATCATGCTCGCCGGCTTGTTCATGGGCTTCATCATCGCCTGGGCACTGCTCAATGAGAAGCGCATGCCGCCGCCGGAGCCGCGCGTGCCGTTCGTCGCACGCGTCAAGGCATCGCGGCGGTTGATACCGGTTACGCTGCTTATCGTCGGCGTTATCGGCTCGATCTATGGCGGGCTGGCCTCGGCGACCGAAGCCGCCGTGGTCGGCGTTTTCCTGTCGCTGTTTCTGTCGTGGTGGTCGGGCACGCTGACGCGGCAAGGCTTTGTCGATTCGCTGCTGGGCGCGACCCGAACCAGTTGCATGATCGCCTTCATCCTGGCCGGTGCCGCATTCCTCACTGCGGCCATGGGCTTCACCGGTATTCCGATCGCGCTCGCCGAGTGGATCAGCAGCTACAATTTACCGTCCTGGGGCTTGCTCAGCGTGCTGACGGCATTCTACATCCTGCTCGGCTGCTTTCTTGACGGCATTTCCATGGTGGTGCTCACCACCTCGATCATCATCCCCCTGGTGACCAAGGCCGGCTTCGATCTCATTTGGTTCGGCATCTATATCGTGCTGGTGGTGGAAATGGCGCAGATCACGCCGCCCGTCGGTTTCAATCTCTACGTCCTGCAAGGCATGACCGGGCGCAATATTTTCACCATCGGCCGCTATGCCCTGCCGCTGTTCTTCCTGATGTGCGTGGCCGTGGTGCTGGTGGCGATGTTCCCGGGGCTTGCGTTGTGGCTGCCCTCGACCATGCTGGACGCCGCGCACTAGGATTGTTCGCCGCTGCCGGCGCTGCGATCAGATGCGGCCCATGAGCACCAGGATCAAGACGATCACCAGCACGACTCCGAGCCCGCCGCCCCCGTAGTAGCCGGTGCCGTAAAAGCGTCCGCCGCCGAGGCCGCTGAAGCCACCGAGCAAAGCGATCACGAGAATGATGAGAATAATTGTGCCGACTGACATGGGATATTCGCCCTCGTTGGCGCCGCATCACTGCGCGCTGCCCATTCCCTGGATGCACGACAACGCGCAGGCCCACGCGGGGTTCCTTCGAACGAACTCCGCGTGTGCACGCCGCGACGAAATTTCAGGGCGAGCTACTGCGCCTTGATGTTGGCCGCCTTGATGATCGGCCACCACTTGTCCATCTCGGCCTGCTGAAACGCATGCAGCGCCTCCGGCGTCTGCCGCTCCGGCGGGAAGATGTCCTGAGCGAGGTCGACCAGCCGCTTGTGCGTCGTCGGGTCGGCGAGCGACTTGCGCAAGGCTTCGTTCAGCTTGGCGATGATTTCTTTCGGCGTGCCCTTCGGCGCCCACAATGCGTGCCAAAATGAGAAGTAGTAGCCGGGCAGGCCCGCTTCGTCGGTGGTCGGCACATCGGGCGCGGTGTCGATGCGCTTGGGCGCCGTCACGGCGAAGACCTTGATCTGGCCGGCCTTCATCTGCGCGGCGCCGACGGCGGGCGTCACCAGCAGCAAGTCGATCTGCCCGGCCAGCAAGGCCTGCGACGCCTCGCCGGCGCCGCGATAGGGCACCATGGTCCATTTCGTTCCAATCGCCTGCTGGAACAGAAGCCCGGCGACGTGCGACGGCGATCCGACGCCGGAATGGCCTTCGTTGCTCTTGTCGCCGTTCGCCTTCAGCCAGGCGATGAACTCTTTCAGGTTGTTTGCCGGCACGTCCTTGCGCGCGGCGATAAAGAACGGCTGGGTCGCGATGAGGCCGATCGGCTCGAAATCTTTCATCAGGTCATAATTGAGATTGTAGATCGCGCCGTTGGCGACATTGGTGCCCCACTGTCCGACGGCGATGGTGTAGCCGTCCGGGCTGGCGTGGGCGACGCGGCCTTCGCCGATGGTGCCGCCGGCGCCGGTGGTGTTCTCGACCACGATCGTTTGCCCTAATTGCTTGCCCATGGCGTCCGCCATGATGCGGCCGATGATGTCGGTCGAGCCGCCGACGCCCAGCGGCGCAACCATGATGATCGACCGGGTCGGATAGTCGGCGGCAAAGCAGGACGGCGCGGCCAGCAGGACGGCGAGCCCCGCGGCAAACAGCAGTTTCCTCATGGCGTCATCTCCCGTGGCAGGATGCGGTCTGCGCCGCATTGGCCGGGGAGCCTATGGGAATTGCGCCCGGCGGTCATCCGCATTCTGCCGGGCGGTTGCGGGTGTTACGCAGAATTCATTGGCAGTCGCGGCCCCGGTGCTAACATCAGGGCATGGCCACAACGAAGTCATGCCCCGGCTGCCAGGCGCAAATCCCGGAGGGCAGCCGGTTTTGCCCGCAATGCGGCTCGCCGCAGAATATCGCCTGCGCCGCGTGCGGGACGGTCAACGCAGCCGGCTCTAGATTTTGCGCGCAATGCGGCGCCAAACTCGGGACAGCGCCGGCCACCGCGCCAGCGCCTCCGCCGTCGCCCGTGGCGCCGCCGCGCGTCTCTTCAGCGGCCGAGCGCCGCCAGCTCACGGTGATGTTCTGCGATCTGGTCGGCTCCACGGCGCTGTCGACGCGGCTCGACCCGGAAGACCTGCGCGATGTCATCGCCGCCTACCACAAATGCGTCGCCGACGTGGTCGCGCGCTTCCACGGCTTCGTCGCCAAATACATGGGCGATGGCGTGCTGGTCTATTTCGGCTATCCCGAAGCGCACGAGGCCGATGCGGCCAATGCCGTGCGCGCCGCGCTGGCGACGATCGAGGCGATCGGCGCGCTCAAGGTCGGCGAGGCGCGCCATCAGGTGCGCATCGGCATCGCCACCGGGCTGGTCGTGGTCGGCGAGCTGGTCGGCGCCGGCGAGGCGCAGGAGCGCAACGTCGTCGGCGAGACGCCGAATCTCGCCGCGCGTCTGCAATCAGTTGCCGCGCCCAACAGCGTGCTGATCGCCGCCAGCACAAGACGGCTGACCGGCGACCTGTTCGACTACGAGCCGGTCGATCCGGGCGCGCTCAAGGGATTCGACGGCCCGGTCGCGGCCTGGCGCGTGCTGCGCGAGCAAAGCATGCAGAGCCGCTTCGAATCCCTGCGCGAGGCCAATCAGGTGCCGTTGGTCGGCCGTGAGGAGGAGCTCGATCTGCTCATGCGCCGCTGGCAGCAGGCAAAGAGCGGAGAAGGCCGCGTCGTTTTGCTCTCGGGCGAGCCGGGCATTGGCAAGTCGCGGCTGCTTGCCGCCTTGCTGGACCGCATCGAGGCCGACTGTCCGGCGATCTTGCGGTATTTCTGCCTGCCGCATCATCAGGGGAGCGTGTTGCAACCGATCGTGGCGCAGCTATCGCACGCGGCCGGCTTCGAGCGCGACGATGCGCCGGAGATCAGGCGCGGCAAGCTTGAAGCCCTGCTTGCCAAGACGAACGACGATGCCGCCGCCACGACCGCGCTTTTGTCCGAGCTTCTCGGCTTGGGCGACACGGCGGACAGCGCCGCCGACCCGCAGCGCCGGCGCGCCCGCGTGCTCTCGGCGCTCATCGATCAACTGACAAGCCTCGCGCAGCGCGGGCCGGTGCTGATGGTGTTCGAGGACGTGCACTGGAGCGACCCGACATCGCTCGAACTGTTCACGCTGACCGTCGAGCGTCTGCAGAGCCTGCCGATCCTGCTGCTCATCACCTTCCGCCCCGACTTCCAGCCGCCCTGGGCGGGCCAGCCGCACGTCACAAGCATGACGCTTAATCGCCTCGGCCGGCGCGAGCGGACGGCGATGGTGGAGCATGTCAGCGGCGGCAAGGTCCTGCCGCAGGCCCTGCTCGAGCAGATCGTCGAGCGCACCGACGGCGTGCCGCTGTTCGTCGAGGAGCTGACCAAGGCCGTGCTCGAGAGCGAAGAGCTCGATCAGCCGATGCAGCAGCTCGCCATTCCGACCACGCTGCAGGCCTCGCTGATGTCGCGCGTCGACCGCCTCGGCTCGGCGCGCGAGGTACTGCAGATCGGCGCCGCCATCGGCCGCGAATTTTCCTACGAATTGCTGGCGGCAGTCGCCGGCCT
>DATJYA010000200.1:0-5473 GCA_035499835.1 Pseudolabrys sp. | reverse complement strand
TCCTGGCGCACGGCGGTGACCTCATCGTCGGCCAAACCGAAGGCATAGCCAGGGAAGCCTGCGCGCTCGTTGGCGGCATCGATGGTGACATCGCCGGTCACGTCCAGGCCGGAGGTCGGCGCGCCATAGAGAAAATGTCCATCGACGCTGAACGAAGCCTCGCCGCTGCGCGGCATTGCTGTAGCTTTTGCCGTCAGCGCAAATTCCAGGCGGTCGGGGACATAGTCCTCGACGAGGAAGGTTGCCTCGCCGATCGGCGGGCGCTTCGGATCGGTGAAGGCGCGCACGCGCCAGGTGCCACTCATGGCGGAGGCAACGAGCGGCACCGCCCAGGAGCGGCCGCCGATACCCTGGTCGACGACAAGCGCGCGGCGGTACTCGACGCCGTCGGGGCGCTCCATCGTCAACGTCAAGGCCGAGCCGATCGCTGCCTTGCCGAGGACGTCGCGCAGCAGCGCCGTCACCTCGACGGTTTCGCCGGAGCGATAGACGCCGCGCTCGGTATAGACAAAGGCATCGAGCCCCACCGGCACCGGCCGCCCGGCGACGCCGCGGTCGGAGAGATCGAAGGCCGCCGATTTCAGGCTGAGAAAGGCATAATCATTGGCCTCGCTGGCGATGATCGCCGCCGGCTCCAGGCCGCCCTCGCCGCGCGCAAGTCCCGCCGCGAAGTGCGCGAAGCCGGCGCTGTCGGTGCGCATGACCGCGAGCTGCTCGTTGCTGCGCGACATCAGCCGGATTTCGGTCTGCGGGCGCGGCTCGGCGCTCGCCAGCGAATGCACGAAGACGTCGATGCCGTCATGCGTCGTATAGGCGGTGAGGCCGAGATCGGAGACGACGAACCATTGCGTCGCGAGCTGGTCGTAGTCCTCACTCAAGACGCCTTTTGCCGCCGCGGTCATGGCATAGACGCCGGGGGCGAGCGTGCCGATGGCTTCGGCCACCGGAAATGCGGTGGTCACCTCGGTATTGAGCTTCTGCTCGACGGCAATCTCGCCGCTCCACACCTTGGTGCCGCGGCTGTTGCCTAACTCGGCCGCCTCGTAGCGATAAAGATTGCGCTGGAACTGGCTGCCGAGCACGGTGTCGATCAGATTGCGGTCGCCGATGCGGTAGACGCCGATGGCGACCGTATCGGTGTTGACGCTGAGCAGCGGAATGCCGCGCTGGCCGGTCTTCGGCAGCACGTAAGATTTGCCGGTGAAGCGCACGAAGGGCTTACGGTCGCGCACGAAAATCGTGAACTGCGCCGATTTGGCGAGCGTCTCGTGCACGGTCGAGGGCAGCCCCGCGCGCAGCGTGACGGCGTAGCGTTCGCCGTGCTTGAGGCCTTCGACGCAAAGCTGTTTGTCGGTTGAGGAGATCGCCGGCTTGTCCATGCCTTCGACGGCGACAAAGGGCGACAGATCGTTGCGGCCGCCCGGCAGATTCTCCGAAAACTGGAAGCAGGCGCGCGGCGTCATCGCATCCGAATCGACCGAATAGTCGAGCAGGCGGAACCCGTGTTCGCCGCGCAACCGCTCGTATTGCCCGCGCAGGTCGGCGCTCTCGCGGATCTCGAGCGCAAGGCGCATGGTGTCGAGGGCGTCGCGCCATTGCTTGCGGTCGGCGAGCGCGCGGCCGAGCAGGCCCAGGCTGTCGGCCTCCTCGCCGCGGTTCTGCGTGCGCTGATAGGCGACATAGGCGGCCGTCGAGGCGCGATCGAGCAGCAGCGCGCGTTCCTTGTCGTCGCGCGGCTTGATCTGCAGCACGGTGCGGGCAAGCCGCAGCCAGCTTGAGGCGTCGTTCGGCGCGGTGGCGACGAGCTGGCCGAGCACGACCATGCCGTTGCGGAAATCCTTCCTGTCGAAGGCGGCGTCGGCCTCGCGGCGCAATTGCGCCGCCGGTTTGCTCACCGTCCCGGCGTCGCTCTTGATCTGCGCCTCGAGCTTGATCGCCGCGTCGTCAAGCTCCTTGCTCTGGAAGGCCTTGTCGGCGGCCAAGGCCGCCAGCACGGCAAGGACGAGGAACGCTCCGGCGAGGCCGGCGCGAACGGACGAAAGCATGGGGGTGACCTCCCGGAGTCGCAGCGCCTCGCCACTCTTTAGTGGCGAGCGCGCCGCACGGCCAGTTCAGCGCGCGAAGGTGTCGAGGACATGGCTGAGTTCCGTCGGCGATTTGGATTCCGGAGAAAGACTTTCTCTTTGAGAAGGCTGCCGACTCATCCTCATCGTCAGCCTTAAGGGCGCGAACAATTTCCAATAAATAGCTGATATTTCTGATTTATTACTTTTTCTGATCAGTGTTTCGGCGGCCGCGGCATGTGTATGGCCTGCTCGATGGCGCGCGCCGCCCGTAGCACCAGCCTGTCGCCGCGCGGCGGGCCGACGATCTGGATTCCCATCGGCAAGCCGTTACCGGCGAGGCCGCCGGGCACCGACGCCGCCGGCTGCTGCGTCAGGTTGAACGGATAGGTGTAGGGCGACCAGTTGATCCAGTCGTCGCCGAATCCGCCGTGCTCGGGCACCACCGCGCCGGCTTTCAACGCCGTGATCGGCATGGCCGGCGTCACCAGCAGGTCGTAGCGCTGGTGAAAGCCCAGCATGGCGCTGTGGAGTTCGTTCCGCCTCGTATAAGCGGCGAGATAATCACCGACCGTGAAACGCCGTCCGCGCTCGGCAATCGCCAGCAGGCCGGGATCCATCTCGGCGTGTTTTTCCTCGGCAATCGAATCGACGACGGCGGCGGCGCCCGGCCACCATAGCGCCTGGATCGTTTCCCGCGCGCCGGCGAGCGGCGGATCGGCCTCCTCCACCAAGGCGCCCTGCTCTTGCAGAATGCGCGCCGCCCGCCCCGCCGCCGCCTCGATGTCCGCATCGGGCTCGGCGGCGCCACCGAGGCGCGGTGAATAGGCAACGCGCAGGCCGCGGACGCCGCCGTCGAGCCCGGCGGTGAAATCCTCCGCCGGAATATTCCACGCCGTCATATCGCGCGCGTCGGGTCCGGAAATGACCGACAGCATCAGCGCGGCATCGGCAACGGTGCGCGCGATCGGCCCCTGATGCGCCAGCACATTGAATGGCGACGGCGGAAAGGCGGGCACGCGCCCGTAGCTCGGCTTGAAGCCGAACACGCCGGTGAAGGCCGCCGGAATGCGCAGCGACCCGGCGCCGTCGGTGCCGAGATGCAGCACGCCGAGGCCGAGCAACGCCGCAACCGCGCCGCCGCCGGTCGAGCCGCCCGGCGTGTGCGCCGGATTCCACGGATTGCGGGTGATGCCGGTGAGCGGCGAGTGGCAGGCGCCGATCCAGCCGTATTCGGGCAGCGTGGTCTTGCCGATGAAGACCGCGCCCTGCTCGCGCAGCCGCGCGACCGCCGGGGCGTCGTCCGGCGCGGGGGCCGTGAGATCGCCAGTGCGCGAGCCGCGCCGCGTCGGCTCGCCCTTGAGCCAGATATTGTCCTTGATGGTCGCCGGCAGGCCGTCGACGGCGCCGAGCGGCGCGCCGGCGCGCCAGCGCTTTTCCGCGGCCGCAGCCGCGGCCAGCGCCGGCTTGACCGGCAGAAAGGCATTGAAGGCGGCGGCCGCCTCGATGCGGGCGAGCACGTCGCGCGCAACCTCGAGCGGCGACAGCGCGCCGCGGCGGTAGGCCTCGGTCAGTTCGGCGGCGGATAGATCGGCGATGCTTGTCATGATATTGCAGCCATCGGCGCAAGGCGTCCGCGCACCTTTCCACAGCGGGCCACTCCGGGTAAACCGGCAGCCGCGGACCCCGTAGCTCAGCCGGATAGAGCACCAGCCTTCTAAGCTGGGGGTCGAAGGTTCGAATCCTTCCGGGGTCGCCAGTCGCCGGCACAATTCCGGCCCTGCGGCGGGCGTGTCGGGACGCCCGCGCAACCCATCATTAACATTTTTGGAACACGAATACGTGGAATCCCCGACTGGAATTCCATGAGCAAGACCATCGAGCCTTCTCCGCAGCCGCCCGAGGATAAGGGTGCGGCTGCCGTCGAGGCGCCGCCGCTCGCGCCCGCCGCCGCCCCGCTCTGCTTCGTCGTCGACGAAGAGCCGAGCTTGCGGCATTTCCTGTCGCTGGTGCTGCACGGCGCCGGCGTCGACACCATCGAATGCGCCGACGGCGACGCCATGCGCCATGCGCTCGACGGACGCCCGCCGGACCTCATTTTCCACAATATTTCGCTCGACTCGGCCGACGCGATCGATTCGATGCTGGCGCTGGGCAAGCGCGGCTATCGCGGCACCGTGCAACTGATGAGCAGCCGCGGCGCCGCCGTGCTCGATCACGTCAAGACCGTCGGCCTGCAGAACAAGCTCAACATGCTGCCGGTGCTGAAAAAGCCGTTCGAGACCGATGCCATCGTGAAAATCCTGCACGAGCTCAAGCTCGGCCTGCCGCCGGCGGTCGCCGCGCGGCTCGATCTGCAGGAGGCGCTGGGCAACAACTGGATCGAGTTCTGGTATCAGCCGAAAATCGATCTGCGCAAACGGCGCCTGGCCGGCGCCGAGGTCTTCGTTCGTGCCCGCCATCCGCAGCACGGCGTCGTCATGCCCGACGCGTTCCTGCCCGGCGCCGCCGAAGCAACCTTGGTCAAACTGTCGGAACTCGCGCTCGTGACCGCGCTCAAGGCGGCGACGAAATTCTCCAGGCTCGGCGTGCATTTGACGCTGTCGGTCAATATCACGCTCAATGAGCTGGAGGGCATGGCGCTGGACGATCTGGTCAAGGCGCACCGGCCGCAAACCGACAAGTGGCCGGGGCTGATCATCGACGTCCCCGAGGAGCAGATCGTCAGCAATTTCGAGCGCGCCGCCGAAGCCGCCAAGCGGCTGGAGCCGCTGAACCTGCGGCTTGCCATCGACGGTTTCGGCCGCGGCCAATCGTCCTTCGCCAAGTTCACCGAATTGCCCTTTGCCGAGGTCAAACTCGAGCGCGCCATCGTCACCGATTCCGGCACCGACAAGGTCAACGCGCCGCTCTGCAAGAACGCGATCGACTTCGCTCACAATGCCGGCCGGCTCGCCGTCGCCATGGGCATCGAAAAGGCGACGGACGCAATCGCGCTGGCAAGCATGGGCTGCGATTTCGGCCAGGGTTTCCTGCTCGGCCAGCCGATGCCGGAGGAGCGGTTTTCCTCGCTGTTGCGCCAGCGGGCCTCGAAGAGCGGAAGCCCGGCAACTCCGCCGGCTTCGTGAGCGGATGCTCAGTGCGTCCAGGCGTCGCGGCGCTTGAAGGCGAAATTGTCCGAATAGGACATCGCGCGCCGCTCGTGGGCCTTGGCCTCAAAAACCTGATAAGCGATGCCGTGGCGCTCGCAATAGGCGATCGCCTCCTCTTTGGTCGCAAAATGCAGGCGCACCTGCTGGCGCATGTCGCCGGAAGAGGTCCAGCCCATCAGCGGTTCGACCTCGCGCGGCTCTTCCGGCTCGAAGTCGAGCACCCAATCCTTGGTCTTGGCGGTGCCGGACTGCATGGCC
>DATJYA010000199.1:0-6364 GCA_035499835.1 Pseudolabrys sp. | reverse complement strand
GCCGCCGCGTTCTGCAGGAATTGCATCAGCCGGTCGAGCGCGAGCGGCGGGTGGAAATGCAGCGTTGCCGAGACGACGCCGAGCGCGCTGGCGACGATCAGCGGATGCAGCGCCACGCGCCGCACGACTTCGAGCGCGATGGCGCCGACGCTCATCGGCCGCGGCTGCGACACCGCCATCAGCAGCGGCACGATGGTAAAAAGAACGATGTTGTCGAAGCAGAAGATCAGCGCCACCGGCACGGCGGCACTCTGCCCCAGCGTCGCCAGGGCGAGGCCCGGACCCATATAGCCGATATTGCCGTAGCCGCCGGCGAGGCCGGCGATGGTCGACTCCGCGATATTGCCGTGGCGGATCGCCATGCCGATGCCGAACGACACCGAAAAGGCCCAGAACGTCGCCAGCGTGGTGGCGAAGATGAAGTTGACCTGGCCGAGCTGGTCGAGCGGCGTCTGCGCCAGGATGCGGTAGAACAGCGCCGGCAGCGACACGTAGACGATGAAGAAATTCATCCAGGCGAGCGCGGTGTCGGGGATCTGCTTGATCCGCCCGCAGGCAAAGCCGATGAAAATCAGCCCAAAGAAGGGAAGTGCCAGATTAACAACGTCGATCATCCGCTTGCCCGGCCTGCCTTATTTTGCCGTTTGCACGCCCACGGACTTGGCGCGGGCTTTGCATTCCTCTAAAGGGCAGACGAGACCTTTGGAAGGACCTGATCCCGCGTGAAGCCCCCTCGCCAGTTTTTCCAGCCGCTCGCCATCGGCGCTCCGGTCCCGATGTGCGAATTGCCGGTGCGGCTCGAGCGCATGATCCATTTCGTGCCGCCGCACAACGAAAAGGTCCGCGCCAAGGTGCCGGAGCTTGCGCGCCAGGTCGACGTCGTGCTCGGCAACCTCGAGGACGCCATTCCGGTCGAGGCCAAAAAAGCGGCGCGCGACGGTTTCATCGCCATGGGCAAGGCGGTCGATTTCGGCGCCACCGGCCTGTGGACGAGGATCAACGCGCTCAATTCGCCGTGGGCGCTCGACGACGTTAGCGAAATCGTCGCAGCGATCGGCAACAAGCTCGACGTCATCATGCTGCCCAAGGTCGACGGCCCCTGGGACATCCACTATCTCGACCAGTTGCTGGCGCAGCTTGAGGCGCGCCACAAGGTCACCAGGCCGATCATGATCCACGCCATCCTGGAGACGGCGCAGGGCGTAAATAACGTCGAGGCGATCGCCACCGCCTCCCCGCGCATGCACGGCATGAGCCTCGGCCCCGCCGATCTTGCCGCCTCGCGCGCCATGAAGACGACACGCGTCGGCGGCGGTCATCCCGAATATAAAGTGTTGGCCGACGCGCAGGGGGACGCGCCGCGCGCCGCATACCAGCAGGACCTCTGGCATTACACGATTGCGAAGATGGTCGACGCCTGCGCCGCCGCCGGCATCAAGCCGTTCTATGGGCCGTTCGGCGATTTTGCCGATGGCGCGGCCTGCGAGGTGCAGTTCCGCAATGCCTTCCTCATGGGCTGCGTCGGCGCCTGGTCGCTGCATCCCTCGCAGATCGAAATCGCCAAAAAGGTGTTTGCCCCCGATCCCGCCGAAGTGGCCTTCGCCAAGAAGATCGTCGCCGCCATGCCGGACGGCGCCGGCGCGGTGATGATCGACGGCAAGATGCAGGACGACGCTACCTGGAAACAGGCAAAAGTGCTGCTGGACCTCGCCAAGCTGGTCGCCGCCAAGGACCCTGATATGAGCGCTCGCTATGGGCTCTGATCTGGCGAAAGCCGCGCCGAACGGTTAGATGGTCCGCGTATGAACAAGATCCGCGTTGCCAAATACAAGATCGGCCAGGTGGTCAAGCACCGCATCTACTCGTTCCGCGGGGTGGTGTTCGACATCGACCCCGAATTCAACAATACCGAGGAATGGTGGCAATCGATCCCGCCGGATGTGCGCCCGCGCAAGGACCAGCCGTTCTATCATCTGTTCGCGGAGAACTCGGAAACCGAATACGTCGCCTATGTCTCCGAGCAGAACCTGTTGCCGGATAATTCCGATGCGCCGATCCGCCATCCGCAGGTCGCGCAGGAATTCATCCGCGACGAGGCCGGCGCCTACCGCCCACGCAACAACCAGATGAACTGAGCGCCGTCGCCGGCAAAGCAAAAGGCGCGGAGCCAGGCCCCGCGCCTTTTTCATGGATCGGACGCAATCTACTTCTTCGGCGCTGGAGCAGGCGCCGTGGGCGCCGCGGGAATTTGCGTCGCCGGCTGCTGGTTCTGGCTCTCCAGCTTCTTGCGCGCCTCTTCCGCCTTCTTCTGCAGTTCCTCTTGCAGCTTGCGCTGCTGTTCCTCGAACACTTTCGGGTCGGTCGGCGGCCCGTCATAGGCCTTGGCAAAATCGGCGAGCGGCAGCGGCAGGCTGATCGCGCTGCCCTGCATGTTGATCGCCTGGACGGTCAGCATCTGACCCTTTTTCATCTGCGCGATGGTGTCGGCATTGACCTCGTAATCGGCCATGCAGCCGACGGGGAAGCAGATCGAATAGGGTGCGGTCGCCGGCTGGCCCTGGTCGATGATCAGGCGCGTGCCCGGGCGGAGTTGCATGCCGAGCGGCACGATCACGCGCAGCAGTTTGCGCGGGTCGCCTTGCGGCTCGACTAGTTGCACGACCGCGACCGGCATGCCGTTCTCCAGCCGGCCGTCCTTGGCCGTGGTGCAGACTTCCTTGGCATTGGGCTCGTTGCCCTTGCCGCACACCTTCATCCAAGGCGAGTACATGAGCTGCGGCGCCTCCGCCTGCGGCGGTTGCTGTGCCGGCTGCTGCGGCGGCTGTTGCGCCTGCTGCGGGGCCGGTGCCGCGGGCTTGGCCTGGGTTTTCTTATCGGTGGGTTTCGGCTGCGCGAGCGCCGCCGGCGCGGCAATGAGCGCGGCCCCGACGCCCAGGGCCGCCAAGGCCGCGGTCAAGGCGCGGCCGTAACGCCGCGCCGATGCGATCCGATGATCCATGCAATTCGTCCTTTGTTGTCCCCGTTTGCGGCCCACAAAGCTCCTGCGCGGGCCGAAACGGTCGCTCTGACCGCGGCTTTAGGCCGGCTGTCTCAGCGTAAAATGCGGCACGAACGTGACGCCACGCGCCGCCTGATAGCCGAATTCGCGCCTGCAATAAAGCCAAGAATCCGCCGCATGATGCTCCTGGGGGGCGGCGGCGGCTGTCGACCAGGCGGCCCGAGCGGCTGTGATAAATTGCCAAAAAATGGAGCCGAATCGCATCCTCTCCATCCGCGATCGAACCGCAATACGGCTGACGCCGTCACGGCGCGCGGTTGTCATCGGCGCGCTCGCTTGTGGCGCGTTCGGACGCGGCACGCTCGCGGCAAGTGCCAGTCACGCCATCGCCATGCACGGCGCGCCGGCCTGGGGGCCCGACTTCATCCACCCGACCTATGCCAATCCCGCCGCGCCCAAGGGCGGGCGCTTGACGCAGGGCGTGCTCGGGACCTTCGACAGTCTCAATCCGTTCATCGTGCAGGGACTGCCCGCCGCCAATATCCGCAGCTACGTCGTCGAGAGCCTGCTGGCGCGCGGCTACGACGAGCCGTTCACGCTCTACGGGCTCTTGGCGCGCAACGTGGAAACAGACGCCGCGCGCTCATGGGTCCGCTTTGAGATCAATCCGGGCGCGCGCTTTGCCGACGGCACGCCGGTCACAGCGGACGATGTGATCTTCTCCTGGCAGCTCTTGCGCGACAAGGGCCGGCCGAATTTGCGCATCTACTATGGCAAGGTCACGAAAGTCGAAGCCGTCGGCGAGCGCGGCGTGCGTTTCGACCTGACGGGCGCCGACGACCGCGAGCTGCCGCTGATCCTCGGCCTGATGCCGGTGCTGGCGCGGCACGCGGTCAAGGTGGAGACGTTCGAGGAGACGACGTTCTCGCCGCCGCTCGGCAGCGGGCCCTATACGGTGACGGCGGTGAAGCCGGGCGACAGCGTCACCTTCACGCGCAATCCGCAATATTGGGGGCGCGATCTTCCGATCAACCACGGCCTGTGGAATTTCGATGAGATCCGCTTCGACTATTACCGTGACGGCAACACCTATTTCGAGGCGTTCAAGAAGGGGCTTTACGACTCGCGCCTCGAGCAGGACCCGGGCCGCTGGCAGACCGCCTACGACTTTCCCGCCGCGCGCGACGGCCGCGTGGTCAAGGACGCGTTTCCCTACGGCCTGCCCAAGGGCATGCTTGGGCTGGTGATGAATACGCGGCGCGCGGCCTTTGCCGATATCCGCGTGCGCGAGGCGTTGCTTTATCTCTTCGACTTCGAATGGCTCAACCACAACTATTTTTTCGATCTCTACAGACGCACCGCCAGTTATTTTGATGGCTGCGATCTCTCCGCGCATGGGGTTGCCGCGAACGCGCGCGAACGCGAAGTGCTGGCGTCGTTCCCCGGCACGGTCCGCGCCGACATCATGGACGGCACCTGGGCGCCGCCGAAAACCGACGGCTCCGGCCGCGACCGCAATGCCTTGCGCCAGGCCTTTACGCTGTTTGCGCAAGCCGGCTACGGGCTCAAGGGCACCCAGCTCACGCATCTCGCCAGCGGCCGCCCCTTCGGTTTCGAGATCCTCGCCAATACCCGCGAGCAGGAGCGCGTCGGGCTGGCCTATGCGCGCGGCCTGAAGCTCGCCGGCATCGACGCGCGCGTGCGCGTCGTCGACGCCACCCAGTTCGAAAGCCGGCGAATCGCTTTCGATTTCGACATAATGGAATACCGCTGGGAGCAGTCACTGTCGCCGGGCAATGAACAGTATTTCTATTGGGGCTCGGCGGCGGCCAACGAACAGGGCAGCCGCAACTATATGGGCGTCCAGTCCAAGGCCATCGACGCCATGATCGCGGCCCTGCTGGCGGCGACCACCCGCGAGGATTTCGTCGCCGCCACGCGCGCGC
Source organism: Pseudolabrys sp. (assembly GCA_035499835.1). GTDB lineage: Bacteria > Pseudomonadota > Alphaproteobacteria > Rhizobiales > Xanthobacteraceae > Pseudolabrys. The sequence goes on along the minus strand of DATJYA010000199.1, from coordinate 1,420 downwards.
TCGACCGCATCCTGCTGTCGGGATTTTACGTTATTCCGCTCTATTACCCGCCGGCGCAATGGGTGGCGCGCTGGACGCGCGTCGCGCATCCCGAGCGCACTTCGCTGTTCGGCTTCCTGCCGGAGACATGGTGGCAGGCATGATCCTCGACAACACGGAAAGCCCCCGCGACGCGCCCACCACTCTCGACGACCTGTTCCGCCGCGCCGGCGTGCGCCGTCCGCAGGCGCCGGCGCTGATCGACCCGCCCAATCGCGAACATTTCACCGATGCCGCGCCACGCCGCCTCACCTACGCGCAGGCCGATCGCGCGATCTCGGCAATCGCTACCCGGCTGCGCGCGCTCGGCCTGCCGACCGACGCCGTGGTGGCGCTGCAGTTTCCCAACACGGTCGAAAGCGTGCTCGCGCTGCTCGGCGTGCTGCGCGCGGGGATGATCGCGGCGCCTTTGCCGTTGCTCTGGCACCGGCAGGATGCAGCGGCGGCGCTGCGCGGCGTCGGCGCCAAGGCAATTGTTACTTGCGCGCGGATCGGCGCGACGGCGCAGGCGGAACTCGCCATGCAGACCGCGGCCGATGTGTTTTCGATCCGCCAGGTCTGCGCCTTCGGCGCCGCCCTTCCCGACGGCGTCACTCCGCTCGACGACGTGTTCAACGCCGATGCCGACGGCACCTCTGCGGTCGCCCGCCTCGCCGACCCGGCAGCGCATATCGCCGCGGTCAGTTTCGACGTCACCACCGCCGGCCTCGTACCGTTGGCGCGCAATCACCGGCAGCTCATCGCCGGCGGGCTCCTGCCCTGTCTCGAATGCGGTCTGCGCGAGGACGCCAATATCCTCTCCACGATTCCGGCGACCTCTTTTGCCGGCATGGCCTTGACGCTGCTGCCCTGGCTGCTCAGCGGCGGCACGCTGACGCTGCATCATTCCTTCGACGCCGTCAGTTTCGCGACCCAGTTGCAAGGCCAGGCGTTTGACGCCGTCATCGTGCCGGCTGCAACGTTGCCGCTGCTGGGTGACACCGGCTTTCTTGGCGCCGCGAAAGCCCTGATTGCGTTATGGCGCGCGCCGGAGCGCATGCAGCGCGCCGAGACCTGCGAGATGCACAATCCGGTGATCGATGTGGCCAGTTTCGGCGAAATCGGCATCGCCGCAGCGCGCCGCATTGCCGGTACGCCGTCGCCGCTGCCCTGCGCCACAATCGCGGCGCCGGGCGAGGCTGCCGATGCGCCGCCGCTGGTCGAACTCGCGCGCGGGGACGCCGGCACGCTGACGCTGCGTGGCGCGATGGTGCCGGCCAACGGTTTTCCCTTCGGCGCCAAGCCGCATCCGGCAACGGCCAAGACCGGGTTCGTCGACAGCGGACAGCTTTGCCGTTTCGCCGCCGGCCGCGATGCGCTGATCGTCACCGGGCCGCCGCCC
>DATJYA010000198.1:0-7513 GCA_035499835.1 Pseudolabrys sp. | reverse complement strand
CGGCGGCAAATTGCTGACCGTGGCGCCGAAGGAAGCCGCCGGCGCCAAGGCGGAGCTGCCGCTGCCGCCTTACGACAAGCGCGCGTAAGGCGTGCCGATCGACCTTTATCTTAACGTCGCCGTTGGCGGAATTCTCACCGGGCTCGTCTACGGACTGATGGCGCTGGGACTTTCCGTCATCTTCGGCGTCGTGCGTGTGGTCAATTTCGCCCACGGCGAGATGATGACCATCGCCATGTATCTGGCGATCGTGCTGTTCTCGGTGTTCGGCCTCGATCCGCTGGTCATGCTCGTGCCGATCGCGGCGGTGATGTTCGTGTTCGGCTATCTGCTGCAGCGCGGGCTGATCAACTCCTTTGTCACGCGCCCCGAACATACGCAATTCCTGCTGTTGATCGCGATCGCCATCATCATCGTCAACTCGCTGCTCATCATCTTCGGGCCGGACGCGCGCAGCGTGCAGACGTCCTATGCCTTCGACAGCTTTCAGCTCGGACGGCTGATCATCGACGCCAACAAGCTCTACGCCGCGATCGCCGCGATCTTGGTCGCGGGCCTGCTGCTCGCGTTTTTCCGCTTCACCAGCACCGGCATCGCGATCCGCGCCTGCGCCGACAATTATACCGGCGCGCAGGTCGTTGGCCTCGACGTCAGAAGGCTCTATGCGCTCACCTTCGGACTTGGCGCAGCCTGCGTCGGCGCCGCCGGCACGATGCTGCTGATGGTTGTCGACGTCACGCCGTCGCTCGGGCAGGCCTATACCTTGCTCGCCTTCGTCATCGTCATCACCGGCGGGCTCGGCTCGATGGCTGGGGCGCTCATCGGCGGCGTGCTCATCGGCTTCACCGAGGCGATGGCGGGGCTTCTGTTCACGCCATCGGCCAAGAGCATGTTCGCCTTCGCCATTCTCGTGGTGGTGCTGCTGTTCCGGCCGCAGGGCATCATGGGCAAGAAGGCGACATGACGGAGCCGCGAAACAACTCGGGCCATTGGCGCGCGGCGTTGTTGCTGGCGCTCCTCGCCGCGGGTCTCCTGATCGCGCCGATGTTTGCCGGCGATTACCTGCTCACCGTGCTGATCGAGGTCCTCTATTTCGCCTTTGTCGGCCAGGCCTGGAACATCATGATGGGCTTTGCCGGCCAGCTTTCGCTCGGCCACGCCCTCTATGTCGGCCTCGGCGCCTATACTTCGGCCGCGCTCTATGTACGCTTCGGCATTGGGCCCTGGATCGGCCTTGTCGCCGCGGTGCCCATTGCCATGGCCGCCGGCGCCATCCTTGGCTTTCTCGCCTTCCGTTTCCGCGTGGCCGGCGTCTATTTCACGATCCTGACCATCGCCTTTGCCGAATTTGCGCGCATCGGCTTCGACCATCTCGGCTGGACCAACGGCTCGGCCGGACTGTTCCTGCCGGTTGCGCAATATACCCACAACGATTTGTGGCGGCTGCGCGGTCATCCGGCCATGTTTTATTACGTGATGCTGGCGGCGACCGTGCTGGCCTTCCTCGGTTGCCGGATGCTGCTCAAGAGCCGCATCGGCTATTTCTGGCTGGCGATCCGCGAAGACGAGCAGGCCGCGCGCGCCACCGGCATCGATACCTTCCGCTACAAAATGTACGCCGTGGTGATTTCTGCCGGCATGACGTCGTTTGCCGGCGTGTTCTACGCGTTCTATTACAACAACCTGTTCCCCGAACAGGTGTTCAACATCCTGCGCTCGATCGAGCTCATTCTGCCGCCGATGGTCGGCGGCATCGGCACGCTGTTCGGGCCGATCGCCGGCACGTTCGTGCTGGAAAGCCTCTCGGAAGGGTTGCGCACGTCGCTCGCCTTTTTCGGCGTCGATATTCCGGGCATCAAGCAGGTGTTCTTCGGTATCGTGCTGTTGTTCGTCGTGGTCGCCATGCCGGAAGGCATCTGGCCGTGGCTGTCGCGCCGCCTGGGGCTTAAGGAGCGCGAGCCATGAGCGCGTTGCTTCAGGTCGGCGGCGTCAGCAAGCGCTTCCGTGGCCTGCTTGCCGTCGATCGAGCCAGTTTCGAGGTCGAAGCCGGCACGATCTACAGCGTGATCGGGCCCAACGGCGCCGGCAAGACGACGCTGTTCAACATGATTGCCGGTGCGCTGGCGCCCGATGCCGGCTCGATTTCCTTCGCCGGCGAACGCATCGACGGACTTGCTCCCGACAAGGTCTGCCGGCGCGGCATCGGTCGCACCTTCCAGATCGTGCGGCCGTTTCCGGCTTTGAGCGTGGAGGATAACGTCATCGTCGGCGCACTGCTGCACCGGACCCATGCCGAGGACGCGCGGACGCAGGCGCACGAGATCCTGCGCCGGCTCGATCTCTACGATAAACGCGCGCATCTTGCTTCGTCGTTGACATTGCCCGAGCGCAAACGGCTGGAGGTTGCGCGCGCGCTCGCCACCGATCCGAAATTGCTGCTGCTCGATGAGGTCATGGCCGGCTTGCGGCCGACCGAGACCGACCGCATGGTCGCCATCCTGCGCGGGCTCAACCGCGAAAGCGGGCTGACGGTCCTGCTCATCGAGCACGTGATGCGCGCGGTGATGGCGCTCGCCGGGCGCGTGCTGGTGCTGCATCACGGAGCGATCATCGCCGAGGGCACGCCGTCCGAGGTGGTGCGCGACCGCGCGGTGATCGACTCCTACCTGGGCGTGGAGGCGGTCTAATGCTGCGCGTCGAAAACCTCGATGTGTTCTATGGCGACGCGCAGGCGCTCGACGGCGCCTCGCTGGAGATCGGCGAGGGCGAGATTGTCGCCATCGTCGGCGCCAACGGTGCCGGCAAGACCTCGCTCATTCGCACCATCGCCGGCATGCTCGCGCCCGCGCGCGGCCATATCCTCTATCGCGGCGTCGACATCGCCGGCTGGCCGAGCCACAAGGTCTGCGAACTCGGCATCGGCCAGGTGGCGGAGGGGCGGCAGGTATTTCCGACGCTGTCGGTTGCGGAAAATCTGGCGACCGGCGCCATGCTGGCGCGCGCGCGTGCGGGCCGCGAGCGAAATCTCGGCCGCGTCTATGCATTGTTTCCGGTCCTTGCCGAGCGGCGCAGCCAGCTTGCGGGAACGCTGTCGGGCGGCGAGCAGCAGATGCTCGCCATCGGCCGCTGCCTGATGGGAGCGCCGGACCTGGTGATGTTCGACGAGCCTTCGCTCGGACTGGCGCCGGCGATCGTGCAGAACGTGCTGGCGACCATCCGCGATCTCAATCGCGAGGGCCTTACCTGCGTCCTGGTGGAGCAGAACGTCGCGGTCTCGCTCAAGCTTGCCAGCCACGCCTACGTGCTGGAGAACGGCCGCGTCACGCTGACCGGCTCTGGCGCGGCGCTGCTCGCCGACGACCGCGTGCGGCAGGCGTATTTGGGGCTTTAGCCCGCTCTGTCCGTCATCCTGAGGAGCGAGCGAAGCGAGCCTCGAAGGATGAACGGCCACAAATTTTAAGGCCTTGGCCGTCGCCCTTCGAGGCTCGGCCTTCGGCCGAGCGCCTCAGGGTGACGGATTAAACGCGGCTACTTCAGTGGCGGCCCGATGGTGACGGCGAGCTTGCCGACGCCCTCGACCTCGCACTCGATCTTGTCGCCGGCGACGGTGGCGGAAACCCCAGACGGCGTGCCGGTCATGATGATGTCACCGGCTTCCAGCGCGACCATCTCCGAGAGCTTGGAGATTGTCTCCGGGATGTTCCAGATCATCTGGTTGAGATCGCCGTCCTGGCGGATCTTGCCGTTCACCTTGAGCGTGATCCTGCCCTTGGTCGGATGGCCGATCTCGCTCGCCGGCTTCAGCGGGCCGCAGGGCGCAGAGGCGTCGAACGCCTTGCCGATTTCCCATGGCCGCTTCACCTCGCGTGAGGCAATCTGCAGATCGCGGCGGGTCAAGTCGATGCCGACGGCATAGCCGTAGATACAGTCATTGGCCTTGCCGACGGGGATATTGCGGCCGCCGCTCTTCAGCGCCACGACCAGCTCGACCTCGTGGTGCATGTCCTTGGTCAGCGACGGGTAGGGCACCGTGCCGCCGTCGGCCACGATGGCGTCGGCCGGCTTGGCGAAGAAGAACGGCGGCGCCCGTTCGTCCTGACCCATCTCGCGGATGTGCTCGATATAATTGCGGCCGACGCACCAGATGCGGCGGACCGGAAAGACCTTGCTGCTGCCGGCAACCGCGATGACCGGCTGCTGCGGCGGCGGAATGACATAATCCGCACTCATGGGGACTGCCTTTGGATTGTGGGAATAAGCTGTGGACCGGCGGCCCATCGGGTATCGCATTCCGTGCGCCCGAACAAGCAGGATCGGAGCGCCGGCTTGGCGGGGCGAACTCAGCCCATGGTGGCGACAGCGGCGATGGTTGGCCGCGGTTCCTGTTCCTTGAGCTGCAGCCGGTAGAACGAAGCATAGCGGCCGCTCTTGCGCAGCAGTTCGTCGTGGCGTCCGGACTCGGTGACGCGGCCGTCCTCGACGACGTAAATGCGGTCGGCATGCGAAACCGTGTGCAGCCGGTGCGCGATTGCGAGCGTGGTACGGCCCTGGCAAAGATGCTCCATGGCCTCGCGCACCTGCAGCTCGGACTCTGAATCGAGCGCGGCGGTGGCCTCGTCGAGCAGGATGATCGGTGCGTTCTTGATCAGCGCCCGCGCAATGGCCACGCGCTGGCGCTGCCCGCCGGACAATTGCAGGCCATGCTCGCCGACCGCGGTGTCGTAGCCGCGCGGGAAGGAGAGGATGAAATCATGCGCATAGGCCGCTTTGGCAGCGGCGGCGATCTCGTCTTCGCTGGCGCCCGGCCTGCCGAAGGCGATGTTCTCGCGGATGGTGCCGCGGAACAGGAACACGTCCTGCCCGACATAGGCGATCTGCTGGCGCAGCGAGTTCCGAGAAACCCTGGCGATGTCCTGGCCGTCGATGACGATACGCCCGCGCTCGGGCTCATAGAAGCGCAGGATCAGGTTGAACACCGTCGATTTGCCGCCGCCCGACGGTCCGACCAGCGCGGTGAGCTTGCCCGGCTCGGCGACCAGCGACATGCCTCGCAGAACGACTTCGTCGTTGCGATAGGCAAAGCGGACGTCCTCGAGCTCAAGCCGCGCCTCTTTCACCAGCAGCGACGGGGCGTCGTCGTCGGGCGCCTCGCTCGGGGGCAGGTCGAGCACCTCGAACAGGATGCGGACGCCGACCAGGCCGCTGTTGAGCTCGATATTGAGCCTGGCAAGCCGCTTGGCAGGCTCGTATGCCAGCAAGAAGGCCGTGATGAACGAGAAAAACTGGCCCGGCGTCGCGCCGGTATCAATAACGCGATAGCCTCCATAAGTGATCGCCAGGGCGATGGCGCAGCCGCCCAGCGTCTCCATCAGCGGGCTCGCCCGGTTGGAGACGCGCGCCATCTTGTTGGCCTCGTATTCCACCGCGGCGACATTGCGGTTGAAGCGCTCGCGCATCACCTCTTCGAGCGTGAACGCCTTGACGATGCGGATGCCCTGCAGCGTTTCCTGCAGCGTTTCCATGATGCGGGCGCCGCCGTGGAACTGGCTGCGCGCGATGGCATAGATGCGGCGGATCAGCTTGCGCAGCACCAGAAAGGCCGGTGGCGCCACAATGAAGCTGAAGAACGACATCAGCGGATCCTGCACCACCATCACCGTGATCAGGCCGATCAACGACAGGAGATCGCGGCCAATCGAGGTGACCAGCAGGTTGATCACCTGCGTCGCCGCCGCGGCGCCGGCGCTCAACCGGGCGATGAATTCGGTCGAGTGCCGGTCGGAAAAGAAGCCGAGCCCCTCGTTGAGCAGCTTGGCAAAGACCGCCCGCTGATTATTGGCGACGATGCGGTTGCCGATCTGCGACAGCAATACGCTGTGCCCGTAAGTCGACAGACCTTTCACCGTAAACAGCACGACGGTGACGCCGCCGAGGGTGACGATGCCGGCGAGGTTGTGATTGACGTAGGCCTGGTTGATGACATCGCCGATGAGATAGGCGGAGAACGCCGTACAGCCCGCTGAAATTCCCATGAGCGTGAAGGCGACCGCGTATTTGCGCCAATGCACGAGGCCCTGCTCGGTCAGGAGGCGCCTGACCAGGGCGAGAACGCTGTAATGCGCGTCCGCGGACGCTGGCAGTGGCTGTTCGTTCATTGGCCCTCTACCGGGCTGACAGGCTTGTGGGTTGAAGCCGCTTCCTTGCCCGTCCGGCGTCAAATTATCAAGGCAAAAGGTAATTAAATCAAAAGGAAGGCGCGAAATCTGGCTTTGCCGCCGGTCAGGCGTAACTGCCCATTCGTTTGCCCAGCAGTTGTCGCTCCCAGGCGAGCGCGTGGGTCACGATGGTGTCGAGATTGTCGAACTGCGGGCGCCAGTCGAGCGTGGCATGGATGCGCGTGACGTCGGCGACCAGCGATACCGGATCGCCGGCCCGGCGGCCGGCGACCTCCACGGGAAAATCGCGGCTGCTGGCGCGCCGCACGGCGTCGATCACTTCGAGCACCGAATGGCCGTGGCCGTAACCGCAATTGAAGGTGTTACTGGCGCCGCCTCGGCGCAGATGCGCCAGCGCCGCCAGATGCGCGCGCACGAGATCGCTGACGTGGATGTAGTCGCGGACGCAGGTGCCGTCGGGCGTCGGATAATCGGTGCCGAACACATCGAGCTTGGGGCGGCGCCCGAGCGCCGTTTCGCAGGCAACCTTGATCAGATGGGTTGCGGCGGGCGTCGATTGGCCGGTGCGCAGCTGCGGATCGGCGCCGGCAACGTTGAAGTAGCGCAGCACGACAAAGCGCAGCCCGTGCGCGCGGCCGACGTCGTGCAGGATTATTTCCGACATCAACTTGGAACTGCCATAGGGCGAGATCGGCGGCGTCGGCGCGCTCTCGCGAACCGGCGCACCGCCGTTGCCGTAGACCGCGGCGGTCGACGAAAAGATGAAATGCTTGACGCCGGCTTCGACGGCTGCATCGAGCAACATGCAGGTGTTCATCGTGTTGTTGCGGTAGTAGCCGAGCGGATCGCGTACCGATTCCGGCACCACGATCGATGCCGCGAAGTGGATGATCGCGGTGATGTCGTGCTGGCGCAGCGTTTTGGCCACCAGATCGCGGTCGCCGGTGCTGCCGGCAACGAAAGGGACGCCGCCGGGGAGCAAAAAGCGAAAGCCGGTGGACAGATTGTCGAGCACCACGACCGGCTCGCCGGCATCCACGAGCGCGTGCACCATATGGCTACCGATATAGCCGGCACCGCCGGTGACCAGGATTGTCATGACCGCGCCCCCAAAATCGCCTCCGCAGCGCTCAATATCATGGTTATGGCGGCCGACCTTAACGAATCGTTATGGCGGTGGTGCGGCACCGCCGGTATAGGATCGGCGCCAGAATGTCCGACATTCTTTTCATCAAGACGTCCTCGCTCGGCGACGTGATCCACCATATGCCGGCGCTGACCGAGGCGGCGCGGGCGTGCGCCGGCGCGCGCTTTGCCTGGGTGGTGGAGGAGGCCTT
>DATJYA010000197.1:0-6162 GCA_035499835.1 Pseudolabrys sp. | reverse complement strand
GCGGCGCCCCACTTGATCGGATAGCGGCCGGGAGCGCGGTGGCCGGGGTGCGAAGTGAGCCGGATATGGCTCTCGCGATTCGTGGACATGAGCTTGCCCCACAAAAGCAAAAAGCCCCTTTCGGCGGACCGAAGAGCGGCTTCAAAAAAACAATATAAGGGGCATCGCTACCCAACTCAAGGCCCGTGCAGAACGCCGAAATCAGCGGCTTTCGCTATGCAACATGAACGGCGCCGCCGTTTTCCCTCATGGACTCGAGTTTTTGAATGATGCGGTTGGCGAATACGGCGGTGGCAATAGGAAGATTGCGCCCGCGCAATTGGCCGAAGACGAGATTGGCTTTGGGCACGTCGCGGTCGTCGATATCGCGGGCGACGAGATCGAGCTTGTTGCCGTCCGGCAGGGTGCCTATGGCGATCTGAAATGAAATCAAGCCAGCCTGGCTCACGACGCCACGAAGCATTTCGAATGAATTGGATTCGACCACGATGTTGAAGGAAAGTCCGGAGCGCGCCGTCACTTCGTCGAGCAGTTGCCGGCCGCCGATCGAGCGTTCGGGCAACGCGACCGGAAAGGCGGCGCAATCGTGCAGCCTCACCTTGCGCTTCTTGGCCAGCGGATGCTTTCTCGTCATCACCGCAACCAGCCGTTGCTCGAGCGTCATCAATGGCTGGAAATTGGCGAGAAACGGCGGGCGGAACACCAGCACCAGATCGACCTCGAAGGCCTCGAGCGCCGCCATGGCGTATTCATGATCGACCACTTTCACGTCGAATTCGACTTTGGGATGGATCTTGCGGAATTCGGCGACGGCGCGCGGCAAGAAATCGAGCGCCAGTGCCTGGCTGCAGGCAAGGCGCACAGTGCCGCGACGTAAGCCCTTCAAGTCCTCGATCTGCGATTTGACCCGCTCGACCTCGTCGTGCTGCTTGCGCAGGTAGTGGACAAAAAGCTCGCCGGCGGCGGTCAGGCGTACACCGCGCGGCAGGCGCTCGAAGAGCTGCGCGCCGAGTTCCTCTTCCAGGTCCATAATGCGCCGGTTGACCGCGGAGGCGGTGACGTTGAGTTGTTCCGCCGCCTTGCGGATCGAGCGCGAGCGCGCGACCTCATCGACATAGTCAAGAATCCGCAGGTGTTTCATCGGCGCTCGCCTTGTTTCCAGTGATGCCTTTTCGGCAACACTCTAGCAAAAAATCAGCAGCAGAAGGCAACGCTCCGCCGGTCTAACCTGACTGGCATCACACTTGCCTGAGTCAGGTTTCATGGTTCTTGCCGCGATCGGCGCTCATAGGAACTCGCTTGTGGCGGCAATTGACCCTGGACGAACGGGATGCCGGACCCGTCGCTCGTCAATCGCAACCCCCTATTCCTCACGAGGAGTGCGCTTCATGACTTCGACCCACCGTTGCCTGCTCATCGCGCTTACGGCCGCCATCGGTCTAGCCGCGCCATTGATCAACGCGACCCCGGCCGCCGCCGAGACAAAGCTCAAGATGGTGCTGAACTGGAAATACCAGGGCCCCCAAGGCTGGTTCTTCCTCGCCCAGGATCGCGGCTATTTCAAACAGGCCGGCCTCGACGTGACCATGGATCAGGGCAACGGTTCCGGTGCACCGATCCCGCTGGTCGCCAGCGGCACTTATGATGTCGGCTTCGGCGACATCAACGCGCTGATCCAGTTCGCCGCCACCAAGCCGGACGAGGCGCCGATTGCCGTCTATGTCATGTACAACCAACCGCCGTTCACGATCGCGGTGCGTGCCGATAGCGACATCAAGACGCCGAAGGACCTCGAAGGCAAGAAACTCGGCGGTGCCGCCGGCGACGGCGCGCTCAAGCTGTTCCCCGCCTTCTGCAAGATCGCCAAGATCGAATGCGCCAAGATCGAAGTAACCAACATGCAGCCGAATCTGCGCGAGCAGATGCTGATGAACAAGCAGGTCGACGGCGTGTTCGGCTACGTCAACACCATCCGCTTTTCCGCCAAGCTGATGCACGTCTCCGACAAGGATATTCGCTATATCAAGTACGGCGACTACGGCATGGACCTCTACTCGAATGCGATCATCGTCTCCAAGAAACTGACGAAAGAGCATCCGGAGGTAGTGAAAGGCCTGATCGAAGCGATCAATCATGGCCTCGAGGATTCGCTGAAGGATCCGGCCGCCGCCATCGACGCGGTGGCCAAGCGCGAGCCACTCATCAAGAAGGACGTCGAGCGCGAGCGCTTCGATGCGACCTTGCAGGACGAGATGAACTCTCCGGAGATCGCCAAGATCGGCCTCGGCAACGTCGACAAGGCGCGGCTGAAGAAATCGATTGATATTCTTGTCGAGGCGCAACAGTTGCCGCGGGCGCCGACGGTGGACGAGATCTACACCGACGCCTTCATGCCGCCGGTGGCGAACCTGCCGAAGAAACTGTTCTGATCGGTGCTCAGGCCGCTTCCCTTTGCGGGAAGCGGCCATTTCGCTGAGTTCGCGCTGCGGGGCGAGACATGGATCTGAGGCTTTCAGGCCGGGTGGCAATGATCACGGGACCGGCCAAGGGGATGGGTACAGCCATCACCATGGCTTTCGCGGAGGAAGGTGCAAAGCTCGCGCTGGTCGGCCGCGATACTGGCGCCATCGAGCCGATCGCCAGGTCGACAAAACAAGCGGGCTCGGAAGTGATCGTTGTCCCCTGCGACCTGACCCTGTCCGAACAATGTGAGAACGCGGCCAAGAAGACCAAGGAGGCCTTCGGCCGCATCGACATTCTGGTCAACGTCGCCGGCGGTTCCGGGCCGGTCGGCAAGACCGGCGTGGAGACGACGCCCGAGGAGTTCGACGACATCGTGCGCCTTAATATGAACGGCTGCTTCCATGCCATGCGGGCGGCGCTGCCGACGATGATCGCGCAGCGCTACGGCAAGATCGTCAATGTTGGCGGCACCTTTGGCATGCGCGGGCGGGCGGGGCGCATGGCCTATTCGGCCTCGAAATGGGGGCTGCGGGGCATCACCAAGAGCTTTGCGCTGGAAGTCGGCCAATACAACATCAACGTCAATTGCGTGGCGCCGGGCATGGTCGACGGTCCGCGCTTCCGCGACAAGGTCTGTGCCGACATGGCCAAGCGCTACGGGATCAGCGTCGAGGAAGCCGCCCAACGCCACGCGGCCGAATACGCGCTCAAGCGCGTTACCGTCGATAGCGACGTGGCCAATGCCTGCCTGTTTCTTGCGAGCGACGCCTCGCGCCAGATCACCGGCGTCGATCTTCCGGTCGACGGCGGCTGGGCCATGCTGTGAGGATCGAATGACCGCGGACCTGGTGATCAACAACGGCAAAGTCGTCTCACCCGATGCGGTCATCGAGGCAAGCGTCGCCGTGATAGACGGGCGTATCCTCGCCATCGGCGCGGCGGACGCCATGCCGCCGGCGAGCGAAACGCTCGACGCCGCCGGGTTGCACGTCCTGCCAGGCGCCATCGACGTGCACGTGCATTTTCGCGATCCCGGCTATCCGTACAAGGAGGACTGGGAAAGCGGCACTGCGGCGGCGGCTTTCGGTGGCGTCACCACCGTCTTTGACATGCCAAACACCATTCCACCGACCGGCACCCCGGATATCCTCAGTGCGAAGCACGTCATCGCCGCCTCCAAGGCGCATGTCGACTTCGGCCTCTATGGCCTGCTCGGCGAGGACACGATCGCAAACGTCCCGGCTCTGGTCGACGGCGGCGTCATCGGCTTCAAGCTCTATATGGGCAATACCTTCGGGAAGATTCCTTCGCCAGACACCGGGGCAACGCTCGAATGCTTCGAAGTCGCGGCGGCGACGGGAAAGCGGATTTCGCTGCACGCCGAAAACAACGACATCATGGAGCGCCGGCAGAAGCGCCTGATGGCTGCCGGCAAGGTCGATCAATGGGCCCACCTTGCGGCGCGACCCGACGTGGTCGCGATCGAAGCGGTGAGCCGGGCCGCCGTCCTTGCCGAATGGACCGGCGCGCGCATCCACATCCTGCACATTTCCACGGCCGGAGAATTGCGGCCGCTACGCGAGGCCAAAGCCCGCGGCGTCGACATCACCGGTGAGACCTGCCCGCACTACCTGATGCTGTCGACCGACGATTACGTGCGCTTTCCTGGCGTCATCGCCGTTAACCCGCCGGTGCGCGAGGCGCGGAACCAGGAGTCGATCTGGGCCGCGCTCCTCGATGGCACCATTGACATCATTGCCACCGATCATGCGCCGCACACGCCGGACGAAAAGACCCGCAACGACATCTGGACCGTCGATTGCGGCTTTCCGGGTGTGGAAACGCAGATGCCGCTGATGCTGACCGCAGTGAATGCCGGCCGCATGTCGATTTCAGACTATGTGCGCATGAGCGCCTACAACCCGGCGCGCATCTGGGGCCTTTATCCGCGCAAGGGCTCGCTCACCCCCGGCGCCGATGCCGATATCGCGATTGTCGATCTCGGACGCGCCCACACCATCGAGGATGCCAAGTTGCAGTCACGTTCGAAGATCTCGCCGTGGAACGGCCGCAGCGTCCGCGGGCTCCCGATCCACACGCTCGTGCGCGGCCGCTTTGTGATGAAGGAGCGTATGCTGGTGTCCGGCACCAAGGGCTGGGGCCGATCCGTTCATGAAATTCAACAGATGCGAGCGCCGACCGTGCGCCATGCCGAGCTTTCGATGCAGGCCATCGCTCCGGCCGGCAAACATCCGCGCAAGGACAACGCCGCATGACATCCGCCGCCCACGCCGAAGCGCCGCGCAATTCCGACACCTTTGTCGAGCTGGAAAACGTGACGCTGACCTACGGACGTGGCGAACGGCAAATCATCGCGCTCGGCCAGACCGACCTGCGTATCAATCAGGGCGATTTCGTCGCGCTGGTCGGTCCCTCGGGCTGCGGCAAATCGACCATCCTCAAGCTGGTGACCGGGCTGATCAACGCCAGCACCGGCTATGTCTATGTTGCCGGCCGTGAGGTCGGCGCCGAGCCGGTGCGCGTCGGCATGGCCTTCCAGAATCCGACGATGCTGCCGTGGCTGACAGTGCGCGACAACGTGATGCTGCCACTCAAGATCGTGCCGCCGTTCCGTCAAGACTATGCCGCCAAACGCAAGACCGACTTCCGTGACCGCGCCGATGCGCTGCTTAGGGAAGTCGGGCTCGGCGCCTTCGGCGACAAGCATCCCTGGCAACTCTCCGGCGGCATGCTGCAGCGCGCCTCGCTGTGCCGGGCGCTGGTGCATGAGCCCCAGCTCCTGATGCTGGACGAGCCGTTCGGCGCGCTCGATCAGTTCACGCGCGAGGAGCTGTGGAGCGTCATGCAGGAACTGTGGATGAAGATAAAACCCACCGTCATCCTCGTTACCCACGATCTGAAAGAGGCCGGCTACCTCGCCAACCGCATCTGCGTGATGCGCACGCGGCCGGGCCAGATCATCGACGATGCCGAAGTGCCGTTCCCGCGGCCGCGCACGATCGAGATGTCCTATCTGCCGGAATTCGTCACCATGACCCAACGCCTGCGCCAACTGATCGTATCGGCGCGGCCGGTGAAGGAGACCGCGCAATGAACCCGCAGCTGCGCCGGCATCTTGCCTCGACCGCCTTCATCATCGGCTTCTTCCTGCTGTGGGAATCGCTATGTTGGGCGTTCAACGTCAGTGACATTGTCCTGCCGAAGCCGAGCCAGATCATCGTCACCCTGGTGCAGCGCATGCCGGCGCTGTGGCCGCATACCCTGCAGACACTCTACACGACGTTGCTCGGCTTTGCTCTCGGTATCATCATCGGAATCGCGCTCGGCGTGGTGATCGGATCGTCGCGGCTCGCCTATGACGTCGCCTATCCGCTGCTGGTCGGGTTTGCCTCGATACCGAAAGTCGCAGTGGTGCCGATCTTCGTTCTCTGGTTCGGCGCCGGTGCCGTCCCGGCGGTGCTCACCGCCATGATCATGAGCATCTTTCCGATCGTCGTGAACGTGGCCACGGGGCTTGCTACCACCGAGCCGGAGCTCGAGGACGTGATGCGGGCACTGCGCGCGAGCAAGCTCGATATTCTGTGGAACGTCGGCCTGCCGCGCACCATGCCTTATTTCTTCGCCTCGCTGAAAGTCGCGGTCACGCTTGCCTTTGTCGGCACGGTGATCTCGGAAACC
>DATJYA010000196.1:0-6057 GCA_035499835.1 Pseudolabrys sp. | reverse complement strand
GACTTTCTTAATACTCTGGCTGAGCGCGGCTTCATCCACCAGGTTTCGGAGCCGGACGCGCTCGACGCGATGGCCAAGGCCGGCAGCATCACCGCCTATATCGGCTTCGACTGCACGGCGGCCTCGCTGCATGTCGGCTCGCTGCTGCCGATCATGATGCTCTACTGGATGCAGCAAAGCGGCCACCGGCCGATCGCGCTGATGGGCGGCGGCACCACGCGCGTCGGCGACCCGAGCGGCAAGGACGAAAGCCGGCGTATCCTCACCGACGCCGACATCAACGGCAACCTGAAGGGCATCCGCGCCATTTTCTCGAAATTTCTCAAATTCGAAAGCGAGGGCGGCAGCGCCATCATGGCCAACAATGCCGACTGGCTCAACACGCTCAACTACATCGACTTCCTGCGCGACGTCGGCCGGCATTTTTCCGTGAACCGCATGCTCTCCTTCGACTCGGTCAAGCTCAGGCTCGATCGCCAGCAGGAACTGTCGTTCCTCGAATTCAATTACATGGTGCTGCAGGCCTACGACTTCGTCGAGCTCAACAAACGCTACAAGTGCATTTTGCAAATGGGCGGCTCCGACCAGTGGGGCAACATCGTCAACGGCATCGACCTCGGCCGCCGCATGCTGAACGCGCAATTGTTCGCGTTGACCTCGCCGCTGATCACGACATCGTCCGGCGCCAAGATGGGCAAGACCGCCGCCGGCGCGGTCTGGCTCAACGCCGATCTCATGAGCCCCTACGACTACTGGCAATACTGGCGTAACACCGAGGATGCCGACGTCGCGCGTTTCCTCAAGCTGTTCACGATTTTGCCGCTCGACGAGATCGGCAAGCTTTCGGCGTTGAAGGGCCAGGAGATCAACGAGGCGAAGAAAGTGCTGGCGACGGAAGCAACCGCCCTGGTGCATGGCCGCACCGCCGCTGAGCGGGCCGAGGCTACTGCGCGCAAGACCTTCGAGGAAGGAACGCTTTCAGAATCACTTCCAACCGAGGAAGTGGCCCGCACCAATCTTGAAAACGGGCTGGGCGTGCTGGACGCGTATGTCCTGCTACATCTAGTAACGTCGAAAAGCGAGGCGCGTCGTCAAATCAAAAACGGCGGCTTGCGGGTTAACGATGTGGTTATCACTGATGAAAGTATGGTGCTCACTCCACGCGACTTAACGCTAGAAGGCGTAATCAAGCTCTCTCTCGGCAAGAAGCGGCACGTGCTGCTCAAGCCGATCTAGCGCGACGGCTGCATGAAGTTGCGGTCGAGGCTGCCCGGCGAGGGAAAGAACTTGCGCAAAATCCCCGGTGCGATCGCGCTCACCGGATTGACCGTGATGCGCGGCGCATTCGGCGGCCCGACAGCGTCGTAGGTAATGCCGAGCAGGCCCTCCTTGCTGCCGCCGAGGAACGGCCCGATCAGCGGCAACTGCCCGAAGATGTTGTTGAGGCCGTAGAACGGCACGAAAGTGCCCTGCAGGTGCACGTCGTCGCGCACATAATCGATCTGGCCCTCGATGGTGGCGCCGACCGCAGGCCCGCGCAGCACGCCGTCATGCACCGCCATGCGGCCGGGCACCTTGGAGAACTGGCAGCTGAGCTCGCTGAATTGCACGCCGCTGTGCGGCTGATTGGGGGCGCCGGCAACCATGCGCTCGAGCCCCGGCTCGCCGCGCACCACGAAATTACGGATGAAGAGCGTGCCCTGCTGCGGCGCCTGATCCTGCGACGGCGGGTCCACGGCGACCCACATCTGTCCACCCTGCATGCGCGGATACATGTCGGTGAAACGGAACAGCGCGCCGGCGTCTTCGGTCTCGATGTAGACGACCTGGTGGCCGTCGCGGGCGCGCAACCGCAGGTCGCCGTTGAGCGGCGAATCGCTGCCGATCTTGGCGCCGAGCAGGAAATTGCGGATGCGGCCGCTGCGGCGCGCGAATTTCAGATCGAGCCCGCGCAGCGTCTCGCCGTTGCGGCCGATCACCGTCCCGAGCTTGACGTCAAGATCGAGATCGACCGGCTTGCGCTTCGATTTATCGGGTTCGTTGCCCGCGAGCGATGTCTTGACGAAATTACTGCCGTCGAAAATGTCGCCACGCATCACTACGCGCAGCACGCCGTCGCTGCCGCGATCGGCCTTCAAGTTCACCTTGTCGCCGTCGGCAAAGCCGAACACCGGAAAATTGACCGCGGTGATATCCTTGGAGGCGTCGAACTCGATCGAGCCCTTCACCAGAGCGCCCGAGCCGTCGATGACAAGATCGTCGAAGCGCGTCGATTTGGCGGTCTTGACCAGCGTATAGGTCGCGTGCGCCGGCTTGCCCGCGGCCTTCACCCAGCCGGGCAGAAGATTCTCGATCTTCACCGGCGTAAGATCAGCGTCGATGTTCAGGCGCTCGTCGGGGGCGTCGCCGCCGGCGCGTCCGCTGACGGTCACCGGGATCGCGCCGCCGACCGCGGAACCGAGATCGATGCCGAGACGCGCGCGCGCGGCCTCGTCAAGATTGGCCTGCAGCCGCATGTCGCCGTCCGGCTCGCCCGCCGCCTGGCGGAAGTCGAGATTGGCCGCTACGCCGTTGATCTTGACGTCACCTTTGACATCATAGCCGGCACGGCTGGCGTTTACGTGCAGCAGCGCGGCGTCCATCTTCTGGCCGAGCAGCAGTTTGTCGGCGGAAAAATTGGTGAGGTCGGCGTTGATCGTATAGGCGGCAGAATTCTTCGGCGGCGCCTTTTCGACCAGAAGGTTGACCTCGACCCGCGCGGTGACGGTGCCGCGGCTGCTGCCCGGATCGAGCACGAGGCCCGTGGTCTCGCGCAGCGGATCGCTCGACAGCAGTTCGGCCGCCGCCGGAACCGTGCCGTCGACGCGGAAGGTCGCCTGTGCCGGTGCCGGCTTGAGATGGGTGTCGGCGATGTCGAATACGCCGCCGGTGACGCTGAGCTTGCGCCCTGGCGAAACCACCACCGTGCCGCGGCCAAGGCTGATATTGGCGTTTTGCCCGGTGACGCGGACGGTCAGATCGGCATCGCGGATCGGCGGCAATGAAGCGACCGGCTGCAGCGTGGTGCCGCTGGTCTCCATTTCCACCGAAAGCCCTTCTTCCGGCATCGGCGGGCCTCCATGCTTGAAATCGACGAGCGGAGCATTGCCGGCCACCACCAGGTGCTCGACGATGCCGCCCGACACGTGCTGCGCGACCCATTGGCGCACGTCTCCGGCGGTGAATATCGGCCATATCCGCCGCATCACCGAGAGCGGCATGCGCGTGCCGGCGACGCCAAAGGCCAAACGTGGCTCGGCGCCGGAAAAGTCGAGGCTGCCGGTGACGGCGATGCCGAGATTGTGCAGTGGCCTCGTGTCGACGCGGCTGAAATCGCCCTGCTCGAGATCGATGCGCTTGCGCGTGGTGTCGAGGCGAATCCGCGCCGACGCGCGGTTGAACGCGAACGCTTCGTCGTCGTCCGTCGGCGCCAGGATCACCGGGTCGATCACCGAATCGTCGCGGGTGAGGTTGAGCAGCCAGACGCCGCTTTGATCCGACGGCGTCGCCACCGTCGCCCGCATGGTGAACTGGTTGCCATCGGAGTGCACCTGGAAGGGCACGACAAGCTGGCGGCGCTGGGCATCCCAATTGAAACGAAATTCGGCACGGTCGATTTTCACGACCAGGTCGCGATTGGCGCGGTCGCTAATGGTGCCTTTATCCGCCAGCAATTGCCCCTGCACCGCCCGCGGCGTGCCGTCGGCCGAAATCTCGGCGCGGACGCTTGCCGACAGCGGCAAATCGCTCTCGATGTCGCCCTGATCGAGGCGCAGCGCCAGCAGCAGGTCGCGCACCGAAACCTTGCGCGCCTCGATGCCGAGCGCGCGCACGCCGTCGCTCAAGGGCCGCATTGCGGCGCTGAGATCCCAACGCTGCGCCGGATTCTCCGAGGTGACGCGGAACACCACGCCGCCCTGCCGCGGCCGTGTCAGGCTGACGTTGATGTGGGTGAAGCTCCAGTGCTTGCCATTGCGTTGGTCGTCAACGGTGAGGTTGCCGTCCTTGAGCCCGAGCTCGCGCAGATCGTAGCCGTCGAGACCCGAGGCGCCGAGCCCGTCGATCCAGGCGAGCGCGCCGGCGAGATCGGCGATCCCTGCGCGCACCGGCGCCGGCTCGTTCGCGTTTTTGCCGCCGGCAGGTGCCGCGCCGGCGGGCGGCGATGCCGTGGCCAGCGGCCGCTTGTCGGCGCCGGCGAAGACGGTCACCTTGCCGTCGGTCTCGATGCGCACCGCCATTTCGGCGCCGACCAGATTGAGGCTCTGCGCCCGCACCTTGCCGGTGATCAGGCTGGTGCCGGAGATGCCGACTTCGGCCTTGGGTGCGCTCGCCACCACGGCGCCGTCGGCATCGCGCACCACGATATCGCGCAGGCGCAGCGAGATGCGGCCACTTTCGTCGCGCTCGACTTGCGTGCCGCCAACCGAGACGGTGCGGTTGCCGCCGAAATTATCCTCGATCGCCGCTTTCAGCCACGGCGTCGCCAGCGGAATTTCGATTGGCCCGCTCGACAGGCGCCACCACAGACCGGCCACGGCGACCGCAAGGATGGCAAAGCCGAGCGTCGTGCCCCAGAAGACCTGCCGCACACGCGGGCGACGGGCCAGGCGCACCCACTGACGGCGAACCTCACCCCATCGTTGCCGGCGGGGGCCGGGCTGCGCGTGATGGGACACGTGGTGCGGCGCGTGGCGCTTCGCCTGCGCGTGATGATCCGCTGGCCGCTGTCTTGCCTCTTTACCGGTCATGCCCTGCTGACCGCCCCATCCGCCTCGCAATGATCAGGCGTCCGTCCGCGCCGGATCGTGCGACGTTTGCGTGCTGCCGGTTGCACCCGCCCGACGCACATGGCAAGCGACACCTTGACCCGGCGAAAGCGACGAAAGGAAGGCATGATGGCGCAAGAACTTACCCGCGAACTTGCCGAAGGGGCGACTGCGCCGGCCTTCACTTTGGCGCGCGACGGCGGCGCCAGCGTCTCGCTCAAGGATTTCAAGGGCCGTAACCTCGTTCTCTATTTCTACCCCAAGGCCGATACGCCGGGCTGTACCAAGGAAGCGATCGCGTTCTCCAAGCTGCGCCCCGCCTTCGCCAAGGCCGGAACCGAAATCCTCGGTGTCTCCGCCGATCCGGTGAAGGCGCAGGACAAGTTCAAGGCCAAGCACAAGCTCACGATCGCGCTCGGATCCGACGAAACGAAGCGGATGCTGGAAGCCTACGGGGCTTGGGGCGAAAAATCGATGTATGGCCGCAAATACCTGGGGGTCATCCGCAAGACTTTTCTTATCGACGGGAAAGGCCGCATCGCACGCATCTGGCCCAAGGTGAGCGTGCCGGGCCACGCCGAAGAGGTTCTGCTGGCGGCGGAGGCGCTGAAGGGATTTCCGCTTTTTTAACCATAAGTGACTGATATCGAGCCGCTGGTAGCGGCTTGCTCGGGCCGATCCGGCCCGGGAGTGTTGATGTCGCATTCGTCCTCGTATGCCGCGCATGCCGGCCCTACCCCCCGCCACGCCGGAACCCGCGTCCAATCCGCCGCCGCTGTCTCCCGCCACCTGCAGCGCCGCCACGGCGACTACATGCTGGTTCACGCCGGCCGCCAGGTGCGCATCGGTCCGGTGCTGTTCTGGATCGTCGTCGGCACGCTGGTGGTCATGGGCATCTGGTCGATCGCGACCGGAACCTATTTCGCCTTTCACGACGACGTGCTCACGCGCCTCGTCGGCCGCCAGGCGGAGATGCAGTTCGCCTACGAGGACCGTATCGCCGAATTGCGCGCGCAGGTCGACCGCATCACCAGCCGGCAACTGCTCGATCAGGAGCAGTTCGAACAGAAATTGAACGCCCTGCTGCAGCGCCAGGCGGTGCTGGAGCAGCGCTCGTCGGTTCTCAGCAACGATGGGCTGACCACCGGCTCGATTCGCCCGACGCGCAATGCGCTGCCGGCGGAGCGGCAGAAGGCGGCGCCGATCGACAACTCGGTGATCTTCTCCACGCCCGACCGCCAGACGCGGCTGC
>DATJYA010000195.1:0-4769 GCA_035499835.1 Pseudolabrys sp. | reverse complement strand
TCCTCGGCAACCAGCACCGCGAGCGCCCGCTCCGGTTCCAGCCGCACGAACTCGATATGCTTGAGCCGCTGATTGGACTTGGTCGACAACACCACGCCCGCGGAGCGGGTGAGGCCGGAGAGCGTCTGCGTCGCTTCCGTGAGCAATGTTTCCAGCGATTTGCCGCCGCCGCTGCCGGCGACCTGCGCCTCGATCGAACGGCGGTCTTTCTCGGTCAGATCGCCGATCTCCATCAGTGCGTCGACGAAGAAGCGCAGGCCAAGCTCGGTCGGCAGCCGACCGGCCGACGTATGCGGTGCGAAGATGAGACCGAGTTGCTCGAGGTCCGACATCACGTTGCGCACCGAAGCCGGCGACAGCGCAATCGGCAAAATGCGCGACAGGTTGCGCGAGCCCACGGGCTCGCCCGTCGCCAGATAGCTTTCGACGATCTGGCGGAAAATCTCGCGCGAGCGCTCGTTAAGCGAGGCGAGGCTCACTTGCGTTGCGCCGATCGGGATATCGTGGGAAGCCAAGCGCCCTTAACTCCTCGAATTCCACCAACAATTGACCATCGGACCGGCCTTGTTCAAGCCGGGCGTATGGTTATGGTGTGCGGCCAACCAAAAGGATCAAGCCCGATGCGGCCAAGCCGCCGACAAGTCGATGAATTGCGCGCGGTTTCGCTCGAGCGCGGCGTGGTCAAGTACGCCGAGGGCTCCTGTTTCGTGAAATTCGGCGACACCCACGTGCTGGTCACCGCCAGCCTCGAAGAGCGGCTGCCGCCCTGGCTCAAGGGTCAGGGCCGCGGCTGGGTCACCGCCGAATACGGCATGTTGCCGCGGGCGACGTCCGAACGCACCCGCCGCGAGGCCTCCGCCGGCAAGCAGGGCGGCCGCACCGTGGAGATCCAGCGGCTGATCGGGCGCTCCTTGCGCTCTGTGGTCGACCTGCAGGCGCTGGGCGAGCGGCAAATCACCATCGACTGCGACGTCATCCAGGCCGACGGCGGCACCCGCACGGCGTCGATCACCGGCGCCTGGGTGGCGCTGTCCGATTGCCTCACCTGGATGAAGACCCGCGACATGCTGCGCGGCACCGTGCTGCGCGACCATATCGCCGCGATCAGTTGCGGCGTGTTTCGGAACACCGCCGTGCTCGATCTCGATTACGCCGAGGATTCCGAAGCCGAGACCGACGCCAATTTCGTCATGACCGGTTCCGGCAACATCGTCGAGGTGCAGGCGACCGCCGAGAAGGTTCCGTTCAGCGAGGATCAGTTCCTGGCGCTGCTCGCGCTGGCGCGCAAGGGTATTGGCAAGCTGGTCGACCTGCAAAAGCTCGCGGTGGCGTGAGTTCTGTGCGTGCCGCACGCGCCCTTCACCTCTCCCATAGGGAGAGGTCGCCCGCCGAAGGCGGGCGGGTGAGGGGTTACAGATTATCGAGAGTCACGATCCCCCTCACCCCAACCCTCTCCCCAATGGGGAGAGGGAGGACTTCCGTGCTCGCGGCACGCCCGCGCCTCAACCGCTCGCGTGGCCAATAATGCCCCGCCAACTCACCGGCACTGTCATCATCGCCACCCACAATCCCGGCAAGCTCAAGGAAATGCGCGACCTGCTCGCGCCCTATGGCATCGCCACGCAGTCCGCCGGCGAACTTGGCCTCGCCGAGCCGGAGGAAACTGGAACGACCTTCGCCGCGAATGCGCGCATCAAGGCGCTCGCCGCGGCGCGCGCGAGCGGCAAGCCGGCTTTCGCCGACGATTCCGGTCTCGTCGTCGACGCCCTCGGCGGCGAACCCGGCATTCACTCGGCGCGCTGGGCCGGGCCGGACAAGGATTTCCGTTTCGCCATGAACAGGATCCAGACGCTGCTGATCGAGCGCGGCGCCAGGACGCCGGACGAGCGCCGCGCGCATTTCATCGCGGCGCTGTGTCTCGCCTGGCCCGACGGGCATGTGGAGGAATTCGAAGGCCGCGTCGACGGCGTCGTGGCCTGGCCGCCGCGTGGCGATGCCGGCTTCGGCTACGACCCGCTGTTCAAGCCCGACGGCTTCGACCGCACCTTCGGCGAGATGACGGCGCAGGAAAAACACGGACTGCCGCCGCAAGGAAAGGGTCTGTCGCATCGCGCGCGCGCCTTCGTGAAACTTGCCGCGGCCTGCTTGCGATCGGAATAATTC
Organism: Pseudolabrys sp.; assembly: GCA_035499835.1. Lineage (GTDB taxonomy): Bacteria > Pseudomonadota > Alphaproteobacteria > Rhizobiales > Xanthobacteraceae > Pseudolabrys. Next base: position 2,606 of record DATJYA010000195.1, on the reverse strand, counting down.
ATTACAATTTTAATGATCTCGCCGCGGCAAATGCGAAGTACGCTGGCCGTTGCCGGCGGCGCAGCCTATGATGCTTAACATGACCTTAACGAAACCATCTCCGTTCGCCGTCTACGTGCACTGGCCGTTCTGCCTGTCGAAGTGCCCCTATTGCGATTTCAACAGTCACGTGCGCCACGCCACGATCGACGAGGCGCGCTTCGTGCGCGCCTTCGAAGGCGAACTGGCGGCGACCGCCGCCCGCACGCCCGGCCGCACCGTCTCCACGATTTTCTTCGGCGGCGGCACACCGTCGCTGATGCAGCCGGCGACGGTGCAGGCGATCCTCGACGCCATCGGCAAATATTGGAGCGTCGCGCCCGATGTCGAGGTGACGCTGGAAGCCAATCCCACCAGCGTCGAGGCGGCGCGCTTCCGCGGCTACCGCGCCGCCGGCGTCAATCGCGTGTCGCTCGGCGTGCAGGCACTCGACGATGTTTCGCTGAAGCAGCTCGGCCGGCTGCACACGGCGCAGGAAGCGCTCGAGGCCGTGGCCATCGCCCGCTCGATCTTTACGCGCTACTCCTTCGACCTCATCTACGCGCGGCCACAGCAAACCCTTGCGGCATGGAGCGCCGAGCTCAAACGCGCCATCGGCGAAGCGGCCGAGCATCTTTCGCTCTATCAGCTCACCATCGAGCCGGAGACGCCGTTTTTCGGCCTGCACAAGGCCGGCAAGTTGACGCTGCCGGACGAAGACCTGGCGCGCGATCTCTACGACCTGACGCAGTCGGTCTGCGCCGAGGCGGGCCTGCCGGCCTATGAAATCTCCAATCACGCACGCCCAGGCGCCGAATGCCGGCACAATCTCGTCTATTGGCGTGGCCACGACTATGCCGGCGTCGGGCCGGGCGCGCACGGGCGGCTCAGCATGGATGGCCGCCGCTACGCCACCGAAACCGAGAAGCGGCCCGAGGCCTGGCTCGCGCGCGTCGAAGCCAGCGGCCACGGCCTCATCGTCGACGAGAAGCTCACGCCGGGGGAACAGGCGGATGAATTCCTGCTCATGGGTCTGCGGCTTGCCGAGGGTATCGACCTTGCGCGCTACACCGCGCTCGCCGGCCGCGATCTCGATCCGCAGCGGGTGTCGTTCCTGCGCGACGGCGGCGCGGTCGAAGTGACCGGCGACGGCCGGCTGCGCGTCACCGCGTCGGGGTTTCCGCTGCTCGACGCCGTCGTCGCCGATCTCGCCGCCTGACTGTCAGCTCGCCGGCGCGAAGCTGCGCGGCGCCGGGCTGATCACCTGCCCGCCGCTCGGCGTCACGCGCAAGACCGCGAGCCCGCGCTCATTGGTGCCGTCGGCGCGGAAGCGGAAAATGCCGTCGATGCCGGCAAAACCGGAGGCATTGGTCAGCACCTGTTCGCTGAAGCGCTGCTGCCCCTGCGTCTTCACCAGCGCCGCGACCAGCGCCACGGCGTCATAGGCAAGCGCCGCCGCGCGCACCGGATCCTGCCCGAAGCGGGCGCGGTAGCGGTTTGAGAAATTGCGATAGCCGGCCGGATCCGGCCCGGCATACCAGCCGCCATCGAGCGCCGGCGTCGAGAAGATGCGCTGGTCTTCCCACAGGCCGGTGCCGAGCAATTGCTCGCGCTTGAGATTGACGCCGGCTTCCTCGAGCGACTGGACAACGCGCGGCACCACGTCGGCGCTGTCGGGAATGAAGATCGAGTCGACGCGGTTTGCCGCCTGCGCCACGCGCTTGATCGTCTCGGCCATGCGGCCGGGATCGACCGGATATTTCTCCAGCGCGATCAGACGCACGCCGCGGCGCGAGGCATCCTGCTGCAGCGCTGCTTCGACAACCGCGCCGTAGGCATTGTCCGGCAGGAGGGCCGCAAGCGATCGCTTGCCGCGAGAGGCCGCGAATTCGATGATGCGCTTCACATCGGACTCCGGCAGGAAGCTGAGCAGATAGACGCCGCGCGTGGCAACGCTGGCGTCGGTGGAGAAGGCGATCACCGGAACGCCGCGCGCCCGCGCGACCTGTCCGACCGCGCTCACCGACTGCGCAAACAGCGGCCCGAGAATCATTTCGGCGCCTTCGTCGAGCGCCTGCTGCGCCGCCGCTTGCGCGCCTTGCGGCGAGCCGGCGTCGTCCTTCACCAGCAGTTGGATGTTCGGATTCTTGAACTCCTCGAGCGCCAGTTGCGCGGCGTTGCGCATCGAGGCGGCGACGCTCGAGGCGCTGCCCGACAACGGCAGGATCAGCCCGACCTTGACCTGTCCGGCGCCGATTGCAGCGGCGGGCGGCGCCTCTCCCGGTTGCGGCGCCAGGTTACCGTCGCCGGCCTGCTGAAAGGTGCCGGCGCAGGCGGCAAGTCCCGCCGCCGCGGCGACAACGCACAGCGCGGCGCGCAAGCGCCCGCGCGGCAATGTCCACCTCTGGTGCGATAACCAGCCCATGCCTGTTTTCAGTGTCCCCCGCCGTCAGTCGTAAACTTAATCGAATATCTTGTCGCTGAAAAGTTAAGTCAATGAAAAAGAAAGGGAATTTGGCATCGAATGACCGCGCGGACCGCTTGCGTCTACAGTGCGCCACGGGACTGAGAGGCAGTGCGGGCATGGC
>DATJYA010000194.1:0-4948 GCA_035499835.1 Pseudolabrys sp. | reverse complement strand
TCGGCGGCGCGCGTGAAATTGAGCGTCCGGGCGACCGCCAGGAAGTACCGGACCTGGTGCATTTCCATTCGAACGTTCCCCCGACGGGCGATCAGCCCGCCTTCGAATGCAGCTCGCTCCGCGAAGCCGGACGCATATCCTCCATCGGCCGCGCGTACAGTCCAGTGATCAGGCGGCTACCTCTCCTAAACGTGATGTAGCCCCACGCCCAGTTTAGCGCGACCACGAAGCGATTGCGGAAGCCGATCAGGAAGTAAATGTGGGCAAGGCTCCACAGCAGCCAGGCGACGAAGCCGGAGAGCTGCAGGCGGCCTATTTGCACGATCGCGCGCTTGCGGCCGACGGTGGCAAGCGAGCCGAAATCACGATAGCGGAAGGCCGCGACGGTTTGCCCCCGGCTGCGGGCGATTAGCGCGCCGGCAACGTACTGGCCTTCCTGCTTGGCGACCGGCGCGATGCCAGGCAGCGGCGTCCCGTCGGCATCGACCGCGGCGGCGGTATCGCCGATCGCGAAGGTGTCGGGATGACCGGGGACGGACAGATCGGCGCGCACCTTGACGCGGCCGGCGCGGTCGGTTTCCGCGCCGAGCCAGCGGCCCGCCGGAGAGGCCATGACGCCCGCGGCCCAGATGATGGTGCGCGCGGGGATGAACTCGCCGCTGGCGCGGACCCCTTCGCAGCTGCATTCACTGACCGCGGTGCCGAGCCGCACCATGACGCCGAGCTGCTCGAGCGAGCGGCGCGCAGCTTCGGACAAGCGCTCGGTGAAGGAGGTGAGCACGCGCGGCGCGGCTTCGATCAGAATGATGCGGGCGCAACGCGGGTCGATGGAGCGGAAGTCCGAGGCGAGCGCGCGCTTGGCCAGTTCGGCGATGGCGCCGGCCATCTCCACGCCGGTGGGGCCGCCGCCGATCACGACGAAGGTCAGCAGCCGCTTGCGCTCCTCCGCGTCGCTCTCGTTCTCGGCGCGCTCGAAAGCGAGCAGGATGCGACGGCGGAGATAAGTCGCGTCATCGATGGTCTTGAGGCCGGGCGCGAAGGTGGCCCAGTTGTCGTGGCCAAAATAGGAATGCCGCGCGCCGGTCGCGAGCACCAGGTAGTCGTAAGGCACCCGGTACCCGGCGATGACTTCCTTGCGGGCAACGTCGACGCCGGACACGTCCGCGAGCATGACCCGGACATTCTTCTGCTCGCGCAGAATGCCGCGGATCGGCGAGGCGATATCCGCCGGCGACAGGCCCGCCGTCGCCACCTGGTAAAGCAGCGGCTGAAACAGGTGGTGGTTGTTGCGGTCGATCAGCGTGATGTCGAACGGCTGGCCGGCCAGCCCCTTGGCCACCGACAGGCCGCCGAAGCCGCCGCCGACGATGACGACGCGGGGTCTGGATTGGGTTTGCATATCGCTCATGGCTTGCTCCGCTCGATCCAGGTGACAATGTCGGCCGCAATCAGAATGTTGAAGCATTCGTTCAGCTCGAAATCCGGCGCGGCTGCCATGGCGCGGGCGACCGCCATGCCGATCGTATGCCCTTTGCCGATTGCGGCGAGGAATTCGCAGGCGCCCGCCGACAGCCGCCATACATTGACATCCAGGTACGGGCGGGCGATCAGCGCCGATTCTGGTTTCCATTGCCTGATTGAATTGTCATTGGCGTAAAGATTGGCTTCCCAGATGGTCACGATCGGGAAGCGCGACGTCAGCAGCGACATCGATGGATGCAGCCCGAGCCGCAAGTCCGGCAGCTCGTCTGTTGCGATCTGCGCGAAAGCATCCCGGCCCAGAGGCGCTGCGTCGGCGGCATGATAGGCGCGGGTTCGCGCCGCCTCGAGTTCGGCAATGTCGGCAAGGTAATCCGCCGCCACTCCCTGCCCGACACGGCGAAGAAATTGCGAGAAACCATCGCCATAATTCAGCAGTACCGGCGAGCGGGGCGGCTCGGCGGTGACGTAGAGGCGCGCGACGCGATCGAAGGATTCCGGCCACAGCAGCTTGCGCACCACCGGATAACGCGCCGCAATGGCATTGATCAGGCCGGCAAGAACGTTGTTGCGATAGACGCCGAAACGGCTCGCGCTCGCTCGACCCGAAGTCGCGCCGACGGTTGCCGGAATGGGTGAATCGTCGAAAAACAGCGCGTCGGCAAAGCCGCGTTGAAACAGGGCCTGGCTGCCTTGCGCCGGAAGAGGAAGCGAGGCGTTCATGCCGCGGTCCTCGTATTGGCCCGACCGGTCTGCGCGGTCAGGATCCGACGAGCCCGCTCGACCTCGGCGGCGAGGACGGCAAAGGCGGGTACATTGTTGTCCCATTCAATCAGCGTCGGCGCCAGACACGGCCACGCCACAGCCCGGCGATAGAGATTCCACACGATTTCGCTGACGGAGCGGCCGTGGTCATCAATCAGCAGCCGCGCGCCCTCGCTATCGCGGTCCTCGGCAAAGCCGGCGAGATGGAATTCTCCGACATGCTCGATCGGAAAGGCATCGATGTAGGCTCTGGCGTCGAAGCCGTGGTTGACCGCGGAAACGTGAACGTTGTTGACGTCGAGCAGCAGGCCACAGCCGGTGCACTGCGCAACTGCTCGCAGGAATTCGACCTCGCTCATCGAGCTCGCAGCAAAGGCGATGTAAGTCGCGGGATTTTCCAACAGCATGCGCATGCCGATCGCCTCCTGCACCTCGTCGACATGCGCGCAGACGTGGGCAAGCGTAATGTCGTTGTAGGGGAGTGGCAGCAGGTCGTTGAGGAACATGCCCTCGTGGGTGGACCAGGCAAGGTGCTCGGAAAACAGCGTGGGCTGATAGGCCGCAATCAATCGTTTGAGCCGCCGCAGATGCTCGCGATCGAGGCCGGCAACGTCGCCGATGGAAAGGCCGACGCCGTGGACCGACAGCGGGTAGTCGGCGCGAATGCGATTGAGCAGGTGATGGGGCGGACCGCCGGCGCCCATGTAGTTCTCGGCGTGAATTTCGAAGAAATCGACCCGGCGGGCGCCGCAGAAAATATCCTCGGCATGCTCGAGTTTGAGCCCGGCCCCTGCGGCCACCGCCGGCATCGTGGCCGGGCGCTGGATTTGCGGACGGAAACTCATGACGCTTCCCCTTTGGTCGATGGCTTTGCCGTTACGGCCGGGAGCCGGCGGCGAACCGCCGGTCACCGGAAGATGGCGCCTTATGCCGGACGCTTGATTTCCGTGAGCGAGCCCGGGCCGAACGGGGTCTGCGTGGTGACGCAGGCGCCTTTGTTCACGAGCTTCCAGGCATTGCCCTGGAAATCGACTTTCGAGGTCGCGGCGCAGGTGGTGCCGGCGCCGGCGGCGCAATCGTTCTGGCCCTTGAGGGCGACGCCGTAGCATTTCTCCTTGTCGGCAGCCTGCGCCGGTGCGGTCACGGCGACGGTCGCGAGCGCCGACGTCAGCGCGGCCGCAATCGCGAGCGCAGTGACGGAGTGGGTCTTCTCAGACATCGAAACTTCTCCCATTTCTCGAAGCGCCCGCCATTGAGCGTTGGGAGCAGCATGCGGCGTTTCGCGTCCGCGCTGAAATATTGTCCGAGAATTGATGCGATAGCGATACGCTATGAGGGGCGCTGGCCCTTCAAGCCTTCGAGGGCGGCGATGATGGCCTCGGGCTCCATGCGCTGGCGGAATTCAATGTTGACCTGGCGCGCCTTGATCAACCCGTCCTGGCCGACGATGAACTTCGCCGCCATCGGCAGGAAAAAGCCGCCATTGCCGTGGTATTTATCGAGCTCCAAGCCGACGCTCTTGTACAGCCGCTCGACGTCGGCGCCGACCCAGAAAATCAGGCCAAGCGACAGCGCGTAGCCGAGATCGATGTCGCTGAGCACCGGAAACGGGAGCTTGTTTTCCCTTACGAAGCCGCCGGTAAACCGCGCGTTGTCCGGCATAATCGAAACCACGCGCGCGCCGAGCGCAATGATGTGGTCGTTGACCGCCGCCAGCGCCCGCAGATCGAGCTTGCAGTACGGGCACCAGTGGCCCCGGTTAAAGCTGATTACGACGGGGCCGCGCCGCAGAAGCGGCGCCAGCGATACCATATCGCCATTTTCGTCCGGCAGGCTGAATAGCGGCATGCGCGCGCCGACCTCGGGGCCGACCTCGTCGCGATCGAGCACGCCGAGGCGATTGATCAGATCGTCATAGGCTTTGGCCGCCTCCGGCAGGAGGCGCTTGGTAAAATCGCGATACGTCGACAGCCTCGAATTCAACGAACTATGGAGACTCTCGGCTTCTTTAAGGGCCTCGGTCAGATTCCTGGGCAAGGCTTTCGTGTCTTTCAATTTGTCCTCGGCGCCAGCGCGCAAACAGACCTGTTCGTACGACAAGCTATTTAGCATGCGCGCGGATAGCGTGCGGCTATGAAATCTAATGGCCGGGCGATATCGCCGTTCCGCCGCCGCGGATCGAAACCTGGCGCTCGAAATATGGGCTATCTAAAATTGCGCCAGTTCGCTCATTCCCTCCTGGAAACCGACTTGCGGCCGCCAACCCAGTTCGTGGCGCAGCCGGGACGAATCGGCCGTGATATGCCGCACGTCGCCAAGCCGGTATCGCCCAGTGACCACCGGCCGCGGCCCTTTCAGCGCCTCAGCCAGGGCCGCCGCCGTCTCGCCTACGGTGCGCGGCGTGCCCGAGCCGACATTGAAAGCCTTGACGCCGTCGACAAGGCTTTCGCAGGCGAGCACGGTGGCGCTCGCAACATCGCCGACATGGATAAAGTCGCGGCGCTGGCGGCCGTCCTCGAACACCTGCGGCGCTTCGCCGCGGCGCAATGCCGAGGTAAATATCGCGGCAACGCCGGCGTAAGGCGTATCGCGCGGCATGCCCGGCCCGTAGACATTATGATAGCGCAGCGCGGCAACGGCGCCGCCGGTCAGCCGCGCCCAGTTCGCCGCATAGAATTCCTGCGCCACCTTGCTCGAAGCGTAA
>DATJYA010000193.1:0-5570 GCA_035499835.1 Pseudolabrys sp. | reverse complement strand
GATTGCCACACCGGAATGAACATCCAGGATCCATTCCAGACGTCGACCATCCTCGCCATCACCAAGAACTGCGGCAATTGCCACAAGGAAGAATACGCGTCCTATCTCGACACCTACCACGGCCAGGTCAACAAGCTCGGCTTTACCTTTACCGCCAAATGCTTCAACTGCCACGGCAGCCACAACATCCAGCGCGTAAGCGACCCTGCATCGAAGGTATTCCCGGCTAACCGGCTGCAGACCTGCCAGCAGTGTCATGCCAACGCGACCGCGGGATTCATCACCTTTGAGCCCCACGCCAACGCCCACGATTTTGCCAACTATCCGCTCGTCTGGCTCGCCTCGAAATTCATGCTTCTGCTGCTCGCCGGCGTGTTCGGCTTCTTCTGGACGCATTCGGCGCTGTGGTATTTCCGCGAGCTCAGGGATCACGAACAGAGAAAGGACCGGCCGCACGTCAACATGGCCGCGCTGCCGCCGGACGAACACCTGGTCTATTACCGGCGCTGGCCGCTGATCTGGCGCATCGCGCATTTGTCCTTTGCTCTCAGCACGATCGCGCTGGTGTTCACCGGCATGCAGCTCCTGTATTCCAACGCGTGGTGGGCGCCGATGCTCAGCCACCTGCTCGGCGGTCCGCTGGTGACCGGCTACATCCACCGCATCGCTGCGGTCTGCTTCCTCGCCATCTTCTTCTGGCACATCGGCTATCTCGCGCTGCGCCTGGGGCCGAAATGGCGCACCTTCAAGATCTTCGGCTCCGATTCGATGGTACCGAACCTGCAGGACATCTACGACATCATCGCCATGTTCAAATGGTTCTTCGGACGTGCGCCGAAGCCGACCTTCGACCGCTGGAGCTATTGGGAGAAGTTCGATTACTGGGCGCCGTTCTGGGGTGTCACCATCATCGGCTCGACCGGCGCCATGATTTGGGCCAAGGAGTTCGTGGCGACCTACCTGCCGGGCTGGATTTTCAATATTGCCTTCATCTTCCACGGCGAGGAAGCGGTGTTGGCGGCCGGCTTCCTGTTCACCGTCCACTTCTTCAATGAACACTGGCGGCCCGACAAATTCCCGCTCGATATCCGGATGTTCACCGGCACCATGCCGCTCGAGGAGTTCAAGCACGAGAAATCCATCCTGTATAAGCGTCTCGTCGAAACCAAGCAGCTCGACAAGTACCTGTCCGACGCGCCGTCGCACCCAATGAGTCTGGGATCGAAGATTCTTGGGTTCACACTGATGGGATGCGGATTGATCCTGCTGTACATGGTGCTTTCCGGCTTCTTCGGCCGATTGATGGGGGCATGACCGCGTTGAACCGCGAGGGGGATCGATGTATCCCGTCAGCCGTCTAAAGAGAGATGTCCTGATCGGTGTCTTCCTTTCAGCGACGCTGATTGGTTGCTCCGATAATCAATCGTCGGATAATAAGAGCGCATCCGGCAAGCCTCCGGCGGTCGATCTTGCCGCCGGCAAGGCGATCGCCGAGAAGAGCTGCAAGCCGTGCCATGGTCTTGACGGCAAGGGCACCGCGGCGGGCATACCGAATCTGGCCGGTCAGATTGACCGCTATCTCGTTGCTTCGCTGCAGGAGTACAAGGATGGCACGCGGCTGCATGGCGCGTTGCGCGACATCGCTTCGCAGCTGAGCGAAAGCGAGACGCAAAACGTCGCGGCCTATTTCGCCAATTTACCGCCGATAGCGTCAGGGTCCGCGGCCGTCTTCTCGCCTTTCGATCACGGCAAGGCGCAGGCGCCCGCCTGCACCAAGTGCCACGGTGAGAACGGCAACAGCACGACCCGGGGCACGCCCAATCTTGCCGGCCAGCAACCGCAATATTTCGTCAACGCGGTCCACGAATATCTCGAGGGCACGCGTGAGAAATCGCCGATGCATGTGCTGATCCGCGGTCTCGACAAGGTCGACGTCGACAGTCTTGCGCTGTTCTTTGCTTCGCAGAGCCCGGTCGCCCGGCCGCCGCCGCCATTTGGCGATGCGGCCGCAGGCGGGTCGAAGACGTTTCTGTGCGCCGGCTGCCACGGTCTTCATGGCGTGAGCACGGATTCGGCAACGCCGTCGCTGGCGAGCCAGGACCCTGTCTATCTTGTGAACGCGATCAAGGCCTATCGCAACACGCGGCGAAACGAAGCCATGCAGCGCGCGGTGGCGGGGCTCAGCGATACGGATGTCGACAATATTGCGGCCTATTTCACGGTTCAGAATTCGCGTGCCGCCGAAGGAGGATCGGCGCTGGTGCACGATATCACCGAGAAATGCGACCGCTGCCATGGCGCTGCTACACCCGGCGCCGCTTTGGCATTTCCCCGGATCCAGGGACAGGACAAGGACTATCTGGTGATGGCGCTGCGGGCCTATCGCGACGGCCGCCGGCACAGTTCGGTCATGCACAATATGAGCGTGCCGTATGGCGACGCCATCATCGAAAGTCTGGCGTCGTTCTATGCAAGCAAAGAGGCGGCGCCGACGAAATAGACGCTGAGACTGCAAGGTGCTGTCGGGAGGATATATGAGGACGGTTGCTTTGCTGGAAGCCGTGGCCAGCCGGACGATGGCGGGGGTAGCGATTGCGCTTGTGTCGATCGTGGCGAGCGGCTGCACGGCAACGGTCGCCGCAGCGCAGACGACGCCGATCACGCCCGGCGCCGGCGCGGGCGACTTCAAGCCGTTGTTCGTCAAGCAGGAAGATCTGGCGGACGGCAAACGCCTGGCCGACATGACCTGTGCCGGCTGTCACGGCGAAAAAGGTATCAGCACCACCGAACTGGTGCCGCATATCGCCGGACAGCGGTCGGTCTATCTCTATGTCGAGACCAAGGCTTATCAATCGGGAACGCGCCGGCAAACGATCATGGGCAATGTCGTCAAGTATCTGAACGACAATGCGCTCATCAATGTCGCGGCCTACTACGCAACCCTGGATCCGCCGCAGCCGGTTGCCGATGCGGTCCCTCTCAAGCCTGACCCGGTCGAGGCCGGCAAGGCGGCGGCGGCGTCCTGTGGCGGTTGCCACGGTGAAACCGGCGTCAGCAAGATTCCGGGGATGCCGAGTCTCATCGGACTGGATCCGAAATATCTGGTCGGCGCGATGCAGGCCTACAAGTCCGGCCGGCGCAATAGCGATACGATGAAGGCCATGCTGGCGAGCGTGAGCGACGACAGCTTCAGCGATATCGCCCTTTACTACGCCTTGCAGAAGCCGGCGCGCGCCGAGACGCCATCTCCCGGCGACCAGGCGGCGGGCAAATCTGCCGCCGCGCCTTGCGCCGGCTGCCACGGCGACACGGGCGTCAGCGCCTCGCCGGTCAATCCAAGTCTCGCCGGGCAGGACGCGCAATATCTGCTGGCCGCTCTGGCCGCGTATAAAGATGGCACGCGCGACGACGAGACGATGAAGGAAATGGTCTCCGCGCTCGACGACACCGGCCGCAAAAACATGGCCGCCTTCTTTGCCAATCAGCAGCCGGCGGCACCGAACGTGCGCAAGCCGCTGACCGTGGCCGAGTGGTCGCAGCGCTGCGATCGCTGCCACGGCGTCAATGGCAACAGCGTCGACCCGCACATTCCCGCACTCGCCAGCCAGCGGCAGGATTACCTTGTTAAAGCCCTGCAGGATTATCGCAGCCGTACGCGGCGCAATAACGAAATGGCCGCAATGGCCGATGCGTTGAGTGAAAGCGACATCAATACCCTGGCGACCTACTATTCGAGCCAGAAGCAGCGCCCGGTCTTGTATATCGTCGTGCCCGACCAGCCTCGCTCAGGCAAATAACATGAAAGATCGGACAACATTGCCTCGGCCTTCGGCAAGCGCGAGTGACCCAAGGCAGCCGATTGAACGGAGCCGACCATGAGTGAACTGCCACTGCACCGGCACTACCTTCACTATTCAGAACTGCCGTACAGCCAGCGCGTCCTCTACACCGCGGCGCTGTTGATCCTCGGCATGGGCTATTTGTTCGCTCTGCTCAACATGTATTTCACTTACGCAGGAAAGGCCGGCGGCAACCCGGCTCTGCTGACGCCGCAGGATCTTGTCGTCGCCTATAGCGGCACCGGGCAGGCGTCACGCCTCGAATCGGCGCTGCGCGGGCCGATGTCGACCATGTTGCCGCGCGACGAAGTGACTGTCGTCGTTGATTGGGTACAGGCCGGCGTCAAGCGTGACGCCTATGAGAAGGACATTCGGCCAATTCTCGACAGGCGTTGCATGGCCTGCCATGACGGCAGCAATCCGCATCTGCCGAACCTCAACGGCTACGACAATCTCAAGAAGCTGACCGAAAAGGACAGCGGCGCCACCATTCCGACCCTGGTGCGAGTCTCCCATATTCACCTGTTCGGCCTGACGTTCATCTTTTTCCTCGTCGGCCTGATGTTCACTCACGCCTATGTGCGTCCGGTCTGGCTCAAATGCCTCATCGTCGCGCTGCCCTTTGCGGCCATCGCTGTTGATGTAAGCTCCTGGTATATCATCAAGATATTCAATCCATTCGTTTACGTGGAAATCGCGGCCGGCGCTCTGATGGCGGCCTGCTTTGCCTCCATGTGGTTGGTGACGATTTATCAGATGTGGCTGTCTTCGGCGCCTCTTGTCGTCGCCCAGCGCGAAAAAGGCGACTTGCCGGTCATCGGGCATAGTCCCAGAATGCGTTGAGCGCAGTGTCGCCTCGGACGTTGACGTTGCGCCACGGTCGCCAATGCAAATTTTTAATTATCGCTGCTGCTGCTTGCCCTTGATCAGCGCGTCGAGCGTGAATGCATTCGGACAATAATCGCGGAAATTCTCGGGCATCACCCCCACGTCCAAATCCAGCGCGCACTGGCGCTTGTGGCCGCACTTGATGCATAACCGTTGGAGATCGCGCATGACCAATGGATCGTCGTGCGCGAGCCCGGCCGCATCGACGCCGAGCGCGACAAGCAGCTTTTGCAGCAGATCAGCCGCGTTCGGACCTTTTTTCCCAAGCGCGGCGAGCTCGTTGGGATGAATCCTGAGTTCGCGAGATATTCTGGCGACATCCTCAGGGCTGCAGGCCATCATCTCGTTGCGCAAACCGCGCGCATAGCAGTATCGCTCGATCCACTGCGCGACCGCGCCTAACACTGACGAAAGGCTTTCATATTCCTCACGGGGGCCGGACTGCTCGCTCATGTTCGCTGCCCTTCCAGCAGGTCTGCAGACGCCGGCCGTCCTACATTCATCCAAGCCGAAGCCGCTCCCCCGATACCTGTCGTTCAGGCGTCAAGAAGAGCGTTCGGCTTGGCAAATTTGGCCAACGCGAGCGGGTTATCGATAAATATGTCGCGCCCGGAATTTCTCACGCCATATTTTGTCAATAATGACAGATTCCGGGAAAGATTTTCCGGGGTCATGCCTAGCTGCGAAGCGAGAGTGCGTTTGTCGCATATCAACTCGAAGGCCTGTCCGTCGCCGTGCATGGCGACTGTCTGCAAAATCCAGTTTGCCAGGCGTTCCGCGCTGGTCCGAAGCTTCATGTTCTTGAGCGCACGAATGGATCCACAATACCGGTCTGCGAGTTCG
>DATJYA010000192.1:0-4836 GCA_035499835.1 Pseudolabrys sp. | reverse complement strand
AGGCCGGCGATGGCGTCGCCGCGCACGAATTTCGAGGCGCCGTCCATGGCGCCGAAGAAACCGCCTTCGTCCTCGAGCTGCTTGCGGCGCCGGCGCGCCTCGACCTCGTTGATGAGGCCGGCGGACAAATCCGCATCAATCGCCATCTGCTTGCCCGGCATGGCGTCGAGGTGGAAGCGGGCGGCGACTTCGGCGATGCGCCCCGAACCCTTGGTGATGACGACGAAATTCACGATCACCAGGATGGTGAAGACGATGATACCGATGACGAAATTGCCGCTCATCACGAAATTGCCGAAGGCCTGGATGACGTGGCCGGCGGCGTCGGTGCCTTCGTGACCGTGCGCGAGGATCAGCCGGGTCGAGGCCAGATTGAGCGCCAGCCGCAGCATGGTCGCGATGAGCAGCACGGTGGGGAACGAGGAAAATTCGAGCGGCGCGTGAATAAACAACGCCGTCATCAGGATCAGCACCGACAGAATGATCGAAATCGCCAGCGACAGGTCGAGCAGCAGCGGCGGCAGCGGCAGGATCAGCACCACCAGGATGGTGAGTACGCCGACCGCCAGCCCAATATCGCCGCGCCGAAAGAAGGCGCCGACCTCGCCCAGCGCCGGCAGCTTGATACCGCTGATCGAATTCGCGGCGGAAACGTCGCTCATGGAGGGGCTCGGTGCCGGTGGTCCGCCGTCAGGACAGGTAGCCAGGGAGGGTGCGTAGTTTCCCCTATCCCCCGGCAATATTTGCCCATTTTATGGTTAGCGGGGGGTTAATGCCCTTAACGGCCTGATTTTTCGATGCGTCCAGGGACCACATGTCACCATTTGCGGTTAAACTGCCGATGAGTCTGACACCGCTTCAATCGACTTGAACGGGGAGCCTGCCCTTGCAACGACGATTTGCCCGCCTATCACCGGTTTCACTGGCGCCTGCGGCTCTGTTGGGCTGCTGCTTGGCCATGCTCGCCTGGATCTTCCTCATGCCGCTGCCGGTTCAGGCGGAATCGGGGCCGTTTGCCGACTTTGCCGGCAGCTGGTCCGGAACCGGAACGCTGCGGCCTGAAAACGGCGCCCCCGAACGCATCCGCTGCAAGGCCAATTATCGCCCACGCGGCAGCAGCGCCCATGAAATCGAACTGGAACTTCGTTGCGCCAGCGACAGCTATAATTTCGACCTCAGCGGCCAATTCAGCGCCGACGACCAGAACAATGTCAGCGGGAACTGGGACGAACGCAGCCGCAGCGTCGGCGGCACCGCGATCGGAAACGCGCATGGCGAGCGCCTGCAGCTGCATGTCGAAAGCGGGGGCTTTTCCGCCGAGCTGATCATGCTCACTCATGGCCGAAGCCAGACCGTGACCATCGATTCGCACGGGGGCGGACAGGTCGTGAAAGCGACCATTAGCCTGACCCGGAGCTGATTGGCCCGTCCCCCGGACGCTTGACTGGATCGGCATCATGGAGACGAAGGCCCGCTTTACCCTGATCGGCGTCTTCACGCTGGCCGCTCTCATCGGCGCCTTCGCCTTTGTCTACTGGATCAAGAACGTCGGCGGCCTCTCGGCGCAGGCGACCTACCAGATCCGTTTCGCGCAGCCGGTCCCGGGCCTGACCGTGGGATCGAACGTCCTCTTCAATGGCATTCATGCCGGTGCCATCTCGAAGATCGAGCTCGATGCCGACGATCCGAAAATCGTTACCGCCACGATCTCCATCGACCCGAAGACCCCTGTGCGCGCCGACACCCAGGTGGCGATCACTTATCTGGGCTTCACCGGCGCTCCGGCGTTGGCGCTGAAGGGCGGCTCGGCACAGGCGCCGAAGCTGACGTCGCAAAACGGGCAGCCCCCGGTCATCGTTGCCGGGGCGGATGCCGGCCGCAGCCTGACCGAATCGGCGCAGGAAACCCTGCGTAACATCGATGCGATTCTCGACCAGAACCGGAAGCCGCTGAATACGGCAATCACCGGCATCGCCGAGTTTGCGGAGATGCTCGGGCGCAATTCGCAACGCGTCGAGGGCTTGATCGGCGGGCTGGAAAACCTCACCGGCACCGGCGCACCGAAAAAAGGCCCAGCCACCTATGACCTTGCGGCGGCAACCAATTTTCCGGGCGCAGCGAAGCCCGGCAAAAGTCAGCTCGTGGTGTCGGACCCGAGCGCCATCATCCTGTTCGACTCGCAGAAGATCCTGATCCGCAGCGGCGACGGCATCTATACGAGTGTCGGCAACGCGCTGTGGGCCGACAATCTGCCCAAGCTCATCCAGGCGAGAATCGTGCAGAGCTTCGAGAACGCCCATCAGGTCGGCAGCGTGAGCCGGCCGCTCGAGCAGCTCACCGCCCAATACCGCCTCGAACTCGTGATCCGCAGCTTCCAGATTGCGCTGGAGCCGTCGCCGCATGCGGTGGTCGATCTCACCGCGCGCATCGTCAACGACAAGGGGGAGGTCGCCGGCGCGCGCATCTTTGCGGCGAGCGTTCCGGCCAAGAGCACCGAAGCGCCGGACGCGGTCGCAGCGCTCAACGAGGCCTTCGCGCAGATCGCCGGGGAGATCGTGGCCTGGGCGGACCAGTCGACTTAGCATTTCGGCAAAACCGTTCCGCCGCTCAGCCGCTGAGCGGAGGAACGTGATGCCGCCCGTCGGCGCCGAGCGGCAGCGGCTCGACGCGGATCACCGCGGCGAGGTCGAGATCGCCATAGAGATGCGGGAACGGCGCGCCGCCGCGCGAGGGCTCCCACCGCAACCGGCCACCGAGCTTGTCGGCATCCACGTACACCAGCAGCAGGTCGGGCATGCCGGCGAAATGTTTCGCCGCAGTGCCCGCAACCTGCGCGGCGGAGGAGAAATGAATGAATCCGTCGTGCCGGTCGGCTGTCGAGCCCCGAAAAACGCCGGCCTGCTCGGCGTCGCGCCATAAAATTGCGGGGCAGATTTTATAGATGATCGGCATGGCTAGTCCGCGATTGGTGCGCCACAACCTTGAATATGCAGGCTCAAGGCACATATGCGACGCAATCTAATCAATTTCGGATCGATATGATGCAGACGACTGAGGAATTTCTGATCGAGACCGCCGACCGCTGCAAGCGGCTGGCGCGGGTGGGTCACGAGCTCGCTGCCAACCTCGAAAGCATGGGCGATGACCTCATGGCCAAGGCGGTCGAGCTCGACACCACGCGGCAAAAGACCGCTCAAAAGCGATCGTGCGGCCCGCAAACCTGACCGGCGGCGTCTCCAAGGCCTGACGTGAGAGAAGCCCGGCCGTCGCGCCGGGCTTTTGGCGTGCGCGTGTGCTTAGGCCGCGCCCCTGAGCGGTTCGCCGCCATGCGGCGGCGGGATCGGTGCGCCGTCGGCGGCGTATTCGTTGAGCTTGTTGCGCAGCGTGCGGATGGAGATGCCGAGGATATTGGCCGCATGGGTGCGGTTGCCGAGGCAGTGCTTGAGCGTCTCCAGGATAAGGTCACGCTCGACCTCGGCGACGGTGCGGCCGACCAGATTGCGGGTGACCTGTTCGGCGGCCATCGCGGCCATCGCCGCGGCGCCGGTGCCGCGGGCGGCATCGAGCCGCGCGCCGTCGGGGGTCAGCAGGCCGTCGATGCCGATCTCCGGGCCGGTCGACAGCAGCACAGCGCGATGCAGGGTATTTTCCAGCTCGCGCACATTGCCCGGCCAGCGGTTGACGCCGAGCGTCCGCCGCGCTTCCGCCGACAGCGGCCGTACCGGAAACCCGTTGGCGGCGGAATATTTCCTGACGAAATATTGCGCCAGCTCGGCGATGTCGGAGGCGCGCTCGCGCAGCGGCGGGATCTTCAGGTTGACGACGTTGAGGCGGAACAGCAGGTCCTCGCGGAATTTGCCCTCGCGCACCGCTTCGGCGAGATTCCGGTTCGAGGTGGCGATGATACGGATGTCGACCGGCACCGGCTTGCCGCCGCCGACGCGGTCGATGACGCGCTCCTGGATGGCGCGCAGCAGCTTTGCCTGCAGCCGCACGTCCATTTCGCTGATTTCATCGAGCAGCAGCGTGCCGCCGTTGGCCTCCTCGAACTTGCCGATGCGGCGGGCAAGCGCGCCGGTGAAGGCGCCCTTCTCGTGGCCGAACAATTCCGATTCGAGCAGGTTTTCCGGGATCGCGGCGCAATTGACGGTGATGAACGGCTTCTTCGCCCGCAGCGAACGGCCGTGCACGTAGCGCGCCAGCACCTCCTTGCCGGTGCCGCTCTCGCCGGTAATCAGCACCGACGCTTCCGAGGCCGCGATCTGCTGGGCGAGCTTGACCACGGCTGCCATCGCCTCGTCGCGGTAGATCATGTCACGGGTGTCGTCGGTGACTGCGGCGAGCACCGCCGCGATCAGCTCCGGATCGGGCGGCAGCGGAATGTACTCCTTGGCGCCGGCATGTATGGCGTTGACCGCGGCGCGCGCGTCATTGGTGACGCCGCAGGCGACGATCGGTACATGGATTCGCTCGGCGTCGAGCCGCTTGACGAGGTCGCGAATGTCGAGGGTGACGTCGGCCATCAGCAGGTCGGCGCCGCGGCCCGAGCGCAGCACGGCAAGCGCCTGTTCGTTGCTCTCGGCGTGCGTCACGCTGGCGCCCTTGTCCATCGCGATCTTGCTCGCGGTGGTGAGTTGGCCGCCCAGCGTGCCGACGATTAAGAGGCGCATGGTATCGCTCCTTTAGTTCCGGTCGGCCTTGATGATTTCCGTCATGGTCACGCCGAGCTTGTCCTCGACCAGCACCACTTCGCCGCGCGCGACCAGGCGGTTGTTGACGTAGATGTCGATGGCTTCGCCGACCTTGCGGTCGAGTTCGAGCACCGCGCCGGGGCCG
>DATJYA010000191.1:0-2493 GCA_035499835.1 Pseudolabrys sp. | reverse complement strand
GCGGATGAAGGAGCGGTCGATCTTGATCTTGTCGAAGGGGAAGCTGCGCAGATAGCTGAGCGAGGAGTAGCCGGTGCCGAAATCGTCCATGGAGATGCGCACGCCAAGTTCGCGAATCTGATGCAGCAGGTTGAGCACCGCGCGATTGTCCTGCAGCAGCACGGTCTCGGTGATTTCGAGTTCAAGTCGCGCCGCCGCGAGGCCCGCGGCGTTCAAGGCGCTGACCACCGACAGCGCCAGCGAGGGATGCCTGAACTGCACCGCCGACAAGTTCACGGCAACCGTAAGCTTGCCGGGCCAGGTGACGGCATCGCGGCACGCCTGCTTCAAGACCCACTCGCCGATTGGCACGATGAGGCCAATTTCCTCCGCCACCGGAATGAAATCGTCGGGTCCGATGAGGCCGCGTTCGGGGTGGTTCCAGCGCACCAGCGCCTCGAAGCCGCTGATCTTGTCGCTCGCGAGATCGATCAGCGGCTGGTAGTAAAGCTCGAATTCGCCGGCCGTCAGCGCCTTGCGCAAATCGAGCTCTAGGCTGCGCCGCGCCTGCATTTGGGCGTCCATTTCCGGCTGGAAGAAATGGTAGGTGCCGCGGCCCTCGGCCTTGGCGCGGTAAAGCGCCATGTCGGCGTTGCGCAGCAGCTGATCGGGCTCGGCGCCGTCGGTCGGAGCCATGGCGATGCCGAGGCTGGTGCCGATCACGACCTGGTGCCCAAACACATCAAAGGGTTCCGAAATGGATTCGATAAGCCGGCCGGCGAGCTCGGTCGCATCGGTCGGCCGTCCGCCCATTTGGATGATGGCGAATTCGTCTCCGCCGAGGCGGGCGACGGTATCGGTCCCGCGCACTGCCACTTGCAGGCGCTGGGTAACGGCGCACAGCAAAGCGTCGCCGACCGGATGGCCGAGCGTATCGTTGACGCTCTTGAAACGATCGAGGTCGATGAACAGAACGGCAAGCCGCTCCCCGCGCTTGAGCGCGTGCTCCATCTTTTCGCGGAACAGGAGCCGGTTCGGCAGATTGGTGAGCGCATCATGCCGCGCCATGTGCATGATCTTGGCTTCGGCCTGCTGGCGCTCGGTCACGTCCTCGTAGGTCGCGACCCAGCCGCCATCCGCAGTCGTGTTGTAAGTGCAGGCGATCACCCGGCCGGACTTCAGCTCGTAGAAACGCGTTCCTCTCGCATTACGCCGCAAGGAGTCGGTGAGTTCCTCGAGTAATTCATCGACTGTCTTGCCGCCGAAATTCTGGCCAGCCGTCTTTAATTCCACGATTTCGCGGAACGTCGCACCGGGGCGGATCCTGTCGCGCGGGAGGCCGAAGATTTCGAAGAACCGGCGATTGATAACCTCAAGCCGGTGCTGAGCGTCGAAAAGACACAGGCCCTGCGACATGTTGTCGAGCGCGGCATCGAGCCGCCAATTGGTCTGCCGCAAATTGGCTTCCTGCTTTTTCGACAGTGTGATGTCGCTGCAGACGACGATGAAGCCCTGATCGCGCGTGGCGCTATGGCTGATGCGCAGCCAGCGGCCGTCCGCCAATTGCACTTCGCCGGTCGCCTGCGGGTCGCCGTCGCGCCACGACAGAACGCGGGCGGCGCTCACTGGGTCCTCGAACGCGGGGTGCAATTCGGCAAGCGGGGTGCCCGGCTTGAGCACCGCCGGCGGTACGCCAAGGAAGTCGGCTGCCTGCGGGTTGGCCAAGGCAATGCAATCGTCGGCGTCGACAACGACGACGCCTTCTTGCGAGCTCTCGAGGGCGTCGGCGAGCCGCGCCTGCGCGGTGCGCCGCTGGGCGACCTCACGGGCCATCATCGCCTTGATATTGTCGCGCATGGTGCCCATCGACGAGAGCAGCGCGCCGAGCTCGTCGGCGCTGCCCTTGGGTATGACGACGTCGAGCTTGCCAGCGGCAATGCGCTCGGCGACGTCGGAGGCAACCGCAACCGGCCTGACAATGCGACGCGCCAGGGCCCATGCCACCAGGGCCGAGAGCACCAACGCCAGCGCGGTGCCGGCGATGTTCAGATTCGAGTCGCGCGCAACGGTGTCGCGCGCCGTCTGCCGGTAGAGAAAGCCGTCGCCGGCGGTGTAATTGACCAACAGGTCGATTTGCTCGTCGACCTTGGCGCTGTAACTGTCGAGTTTCTCCCAATTGACATCGAGCTTGGTGTTGTCGAGCAGCCGCTCGCGCATGCTGGTCCAGGCAGCGACTTCGCGCCTCACACTGGCCGCCGCTTGCCTGGCGCGATTGGACTGCGAACGCTGCACCGCGATCGTCAGATCTTCGTCAAGTGTCTTGGTGAGGTCCTCAATCTCGCGGTCGAGCTTGGCGCGAGTGGCAGCGTCGCGGGCAATCCATAAGCGCGCGAATGCGGCGCGCATGGCGGCAAAATCCGCCGCCGCCGCGCGCGCATAATTGATCGACATCAGCGATTCGTCGAACGTCTTGTCGACCAGAATTCCGGCGTCCTTGATCCCGAACGTCGCATA
>DATJYA010000190.1:0-5199 GCA_035499835.1 Pseudolabrys sp. | reverse complement strand
CAATGCGCGGCTCGGCGCCGGCGACTGGATGGTGGTCGAGGCCGACGAATCCGACGGCACTTTCCTCAAGCTGCCCGCCGACATCGCCATCGTCACCAATGTCGACGCCGAGCATCTCGATCACTTCAAGACCTTTGCTGCCGTGCAGGACGCCTTCGTCGATTTCATCGGCAATGTGCCGTTCTACGGCTTTGCGGTCATGTGCACCGACCACCCGATTGTGCAGCGGCTGGTCGGCCGCATCGTCGATCGCCGCATTATCACCTACGGCGAAAATCCGCAGGCCGATGTGCGCCTCGTCGATCTGGATCACGCCAACGGCGCATCGCGCTTTTCGGTGCTGTTCCGCGACCGCGAGGGCAAGACCGTGCACGAGATCAGGAATCTCGTGCTGCCAATGCCGGGCCGCCACAACGCGCTCAACGCCACTGCGGCCGTCGCCGTCGCGCATGAACTCAAGATCGCCGACGATACCGTCCGCGGCGCGCTGGCAAAATTCGGCGGCGTCAAGCGCCGCTTCACCAAGGTCGGCGAGTGGCACGGCGCCGTCATCATCGACGACTACGGCCATCATCCGGTGGAGATCGCCGCGGTGCTCAAGGCCGCGCGCGAAGTGGCCAAGGGCCAGGTGATCGCCGTGGTGCAGCCGCATCGCTATACGCGGCTGAAAAGCCTGTTCGAACCGTTCTCGACCTGCTTCAACGATGCCGACGCCGTGGTCGTCGCCAATGTCTATCCGGCGGGCGAAGCCCCGATCGAAGGCGCCGACCGCGATCATCTTGTGGCCGCGATGCGCGCGCGCGGCCATCGTCAGGTGATCGCGCTCGACGGGCCGGAGCAGCTCGCCGGCATCGTCAAGGGTCTCGCCAGGCCCGGCGACTATGTCGTGCTGCTCGGCGCCGGCTCGATCACGCAATGGGCCTACGCGCTGCCCGGCGAACTGAAGGCGCTGGGCGAGTCGCGCTGATGGCGGCGTTTCCCGACATCACGCGCGATTTGCGCGCGCGCCTGCCCGAGTTGCGCGGCAAGCTGCTCGCCAACCAGCCGCTCGCGGAATTCACTTGGTTCCGCGTCGGCGGCCCGGCGCAGGTGTTCTACCTGCCGGAGGATGAGGACGACCTCGCCTACGGCCTGCGCAACCTGCCGGCGGAAGTCCCCATTTACGTCATCGGAGCCGCGTCCAATCTCATCGTCCGCGATGGCGGCGTGCCCGGCGTTGTGATCCGTCTCGGCCGCGGCTTCAATGAGATCGTCGTCGAGCCGGAGCATCGCCTGCGCGCCGGCACCGCGATGCTCGATGTCATGGTGGCGCGTGCGGCGCGTGACGCCGGCATCGCCGGCTTGGCGTTCTACAGCGGCATTCCCGGCACCATCGGCGGCGCGCTGCGCATGAACGCCGGCGCCTATGGCGGCGAAACCAAGGACGTGCTGATCGAGGCGCGCGGCGTCGACCGCGAGGGCAACGTCCGCACCTACAGCAACGCCGAGATGGGCTTCTCGTATCGCCACTGCGGCGTGCCCGACGCGGTGGTCTTCACCCAGGCCCTGTTCCAGGGCCGCGCCGGCGATGTCGATGCAATCACCGCGGAGATGAATGAGATCAAGAAGAAGCGCGAGGCAAGCCAGCCGCGCAACCGCACCGGCGGCTCAACCTTCAAGAATCCGCCCGGCATGAGCGCCTGGAAGCTGGTGGACGAGGCCGGCTGCCGCGGCCTGCGCGTGGGCGACGCGCAGGTTTCCGAACTGCACAGCAATTTCCTCATCAATCTCGGCAACGCCACCGCCGCCGACATTGAAAAGCTGGGCGAGACCGTGCGCGCGCGGGTGAAAGAACATTCTGGCGTCGATCTCGAATGGGAAATCAAGCGCGTCGGCGTTGCCTGAGCCGCTCAGCCGCCTTTCGCCGTCATCTGCGCCAGCAATTGCTGCAGCGGGTCGAGGCCGATATGGATCTCGCCGGCAAAGGGGTGTTCCTGCAGCGCCAGCAGCCCGAGCGTGATCACGACTGCCACCGAGAACACGGCAATCGCGGCGATATGCGCCGGCCGGCGCTGCAGGTGAACGAGGCCGATCGCGAGCTGCGTCAGCACGCCGAGCGCCAGCACGATCGCCCATTTGAGCGAACTGGTGACGTCGTAGGACGAAAGCGCCAGCCGCTCCGAGCGCGCGGTGCCGACGCGCACGGTTGCGTTGAGCAGCGCCGCGTGCACGGCGGCGCCGGCCTCGGTCGCGATCTTGGGATCGCTCGCTTCGCGCAGCAGTTCGTCGTAGGCGCCGTCGGCCGACGGCGCGCCTTCGCCTTGCGCCATCGCCGGCCAGTCGTCCGCGATCGCCGCCTTCAGATAGCCGGTCCAGGCAGCGCGGATCGCGCGCATGTCGGATGCCGCGATATAGACGTTGCGCAGTTCGCCGGCTTCGGTCTCCACGGCGCGCATCGCCTGCCGATTGCGGTCGGCGATATCGCCGGCGAGGAAGCCGGTGAGCAGGGCGAGCAGTATGCCGATCGCACCGAAATAGGGGCCGACCAGGCCTTCGAGCTGCCGCACTCGGGCGCCAAATGGACGGCCGAAAGCAGCCCACACGATCAATACGCCTGTGACACCATAGAGCGCGATCAGCACCGCAAAAATGCCGGCCCACGGCAGATCGAGCCATGCCGAGATCATGCCTTCTTCCCTTGCTTTGGTCGGTGACGAACCCCTAGAAAGCGCCGATTGTACGCGCTGATTCGGAGAGCCGACATTACCGTCCGCAAGCACGTTGCCGTTCTGATGGGAGGCTGGTCGGCCGAGCGCGAGGTGTCCTTGCGCTCCGGCAAGGCCTGCGCCGACGCCGCCGAGAAGGCCGGCTACCGTGTCAGCCGCGTCGACGTCGACCGCGAGATTGCCGCGCGGCTGCGCGCGCTCAAGCCCGATGTTGCACTGAACGTCCTGCACGGCCGTCCCGGCGAGGACGGCACGTTGCAGGGACTACTGGAAATTCTCGCCATTCCCTACAGCCATTCCGGCGTGCTCGCGTCCGCGCTGGCGATTCAGAAGGACATCGCCAAGACCGTGCTCAAGGCAGCCGGCATCCCGGTGCCGGGCGGGCGTCTCGTCGCGCGCGCCGAGGCGGCCAAGGCCCATGCGCTACCGACGCCTTACGTCATCAAGCCGGTGGCGGAAGGCTCAAGCGTCGGCGTCTTCATCGTGAGCGAGGACCAGGCGCATCCGCCACAGGAACTCACACGCCCCGACTGGTCGTTCGGCGAAACGCTGCTCGCCGAACCGTTCATTGCCGGCAAGGAGCTGACCTGCGGTGTCATGGGCGACAAGGCGCTCGGCGTTATCGAGGTCGTACACATGCTCAAGTTCTACGACTACGAAGCCAAATACGCGCCCGGCGGCTCCAAGCATCTGCTGCCGGCGCCCATCGCGCCCGACGCTTACAAGGAAGTGCAGCGTCTTTCCGTCGCGGCGCATCAAGCGCTCGGCTGCCGCGGCGTCACCCGCGCCGATTTCCGCTACGACGACAGCAAGCCGGGCATCGAAGGGCTCTTCTGCCTCGAAGTGAATACCCAGCCGGGCATGACCGAAACCTCGCTGGTCCCGGATATGGCGACCCATGCCGGCATCGCCTTCGAGGAATTGGTGCGCTGGATGATCGAGGATGCTTCGCTCGATCGATAAGGGCGGAGAGCGGCCGGTGCGGCGATGGGTGTCTCAATCGTGGCGCCCGCTGTCCGTTGCCGCGGGCGGTTATTTCTTAATATTCAAGCATCGTTTGTATGAAGTTTATCACTATTGCAGGCAAAAATACTGAATCGATATTTGGCCGCAAGCGATTTCGGCTACACTGCTAAGGCATTGAGGAGGAGGGCGAACGTTCGGTGCTTGCCGCGAAAAATGCGGTAGCCGGGCATTCCCGGGGACGCCTCGCTCATCGCTGTTTTTGCGGCACCAGGTTTTCTTTGCTGGCGCAGGAACCAAAGGAAAAGCCATGGCCAGAACCATAACCATCCCCGCGGTTACATTTGATCTTCCGGTGAATCTACAGGCCACGCAAGAGGCCGACGCCAAATGGAACGGGCAAATGATAGACCTGTCATTCAATGTCCTCATCGACGGGCGTGTGGAGATGCTGAGAACGCCGATTTCGGCCGGGCAGGCCAAATCCTTTCTGCAAAGGTTGCAGGCCGCGTTGGATCAGGCCGGCCTTGGGCAATGATCCGCTTCTTCTGCTTGTTATTTGCGCCGGTGCGGGCACCTCGAATTTGAATCCCGAATCAATGGGTTGTCCTGGCGAATCCGGGCCCGGCGAACGGCTCTCCCAGAGCCTACAAATTCGTAAACTTTTACTAATCGTTTACTAAAAGGCCTGAAGACTAGGCTCCGGCGGCGTTTTGCGCGCTTCGCCATGTATTTGCGCATGCGCAACCCATGGGGACCTGGGCCTTGCCTGAGCCGGCCGCGACAGATCACAGACGCCTCGCTCGATCGCTAAAGGCGAAGGCGCGGCGCCGCGATGCGGCCGTCCGGCGGATCCAGGCCGCGTCATCGTCGGCCACCCTGTCACGCTGGCGGCGTTTCGCCTGGCGCTGGCTCGGCCCGATCATCGAACTCGACCCGCCACGCGGTGTCGGCGCCGTCGCCACCATCCTCATCATCGGCGCGAGCATTGGCTATGGCGTGGTCAAGGGCGGTCACGCCGACGAGATCGCCACACAGGTACAGGACATCGCCGATACGGCGGCGAACGCCGCCGGCTTCCGCCTTTCGGAGATCGCGCTCACCGGCGAACGTCAGCTCAGCCGCGAGGATATCTTGGGCCTGGCCGGCATTACCGGCCACTCATCGCTGCTGTTCTTTGACGCCGCCCACGCGCGCGCGCGCCTTCTCGCCAATCCGTGGATCGCCGAAGCGACCGTGCTCAAATTCTATCCGGACCGTCTGCGCATCGGCATCAAGGAACGCGCGGCCTTTGCGCTGTGGCAGAGGCAGGGCCGCGTCGCGGTGATCGCCGCCGACGGCACGGTGCTCGAGCCGTCCGTGCCGGCCCAGTTTGCCTCGCTGCCGCTGTTGGTCGGGCAGGGCGCCGAACGCGAGGCCAAGCCGCTTCTCGCCTTGCTCGCCCAATTCCCCGACATCGCCGGCAAGGTCTCGGCGTCGGTGCTGGTTGCCGAGCGCCGCTGGAACCTGCACCTGAGCGACGGCGTCGAGG
>DATJYA010000189.1:0-4497 GCA_035499835.1 Pseudolabrys sp. | reverse complement strand
GTATTGCTGCCGGCCACAGCCCCGGCGCAAGATGGCGTCAGGCATTGCGCTGGCCTCTCCGCATCGTCAAATAGTATGACTGCGCCGGGTTTGTGATGCTTGAAAGGTTGCTTTGAAGTGGGCGAAGGCTCGCACTACCGGCTGCTGATCGCCGACGATCACCCGCTGTTTCGCGGCGCCATGCGCGAAGCGGTGTCCGGCTTGCTGGAACAAACCACCATCAGTGAAGCCGGCTCGTTCGACGAGGTCGCCGGGCTTTTGGAGCGCGGTGCCGATTTCGACCTGATTTTTCTCGATCTTGCCATGCCCGGCATGCGCGGCTTTTCCGGGCTCATGTATTTGCGCGCGCAGTATCCGAGCCTGCCGGTCGTGGTGGTGTCGGCCAACGACGATCCCGCCGCAATCCGCCGCTGCATGGAATTCGGCGCCTCCGGTTTCATCCCGAAGACGCTGGGGATCGAGGCGATGCGCAACGCGGTGTCGCGCATTCTCGGCGGCGGCGTGTGGACGCCGCCGGATGTCGATCTGCGCGTCGGCGCTGACGATGAGACCACGGAATTGATGGCGCGCATGGCGACGCTGACGCCGCAGCAGGTGCGCGTGCTCATGATGCTGTCGGAGGGGCTGCTCAACAAGCAGATCGCCTACCAGCTCGGCGTTTCCGAGGCGACGGTGAAGGCGCACGTCTCCGCCATCCTGCAGAAGCTCGGCGTCGAAAGCCGCACCCAGGCCGTGATCGCCGCCGCCAAGATCGAAGCCGGCGGCTGGCCGCAGGGCGTGGCGGCGGAAGGCTGATGGCCGGTCGTCCCCGCGAAAGCGGGGACCCAGTACGCCGCAGCTTGCCGATAGGGCACGGAATACTGGATCCCGGGTCTCGCTAACGCTCGCCCGGGATGACAGCCAAGGCTGTCACTCCGCCGCGGCGACCCGCAGCAGGCGCCATTGCGCCAGCATCGCCCGCAGCGCCGCCGGCTTGAGCGGCTTGTTCAGCACCTGGATGCCCTGCGCGCGCGCGGCTTCGCGCACCGCCGGCGAACGGTCGGCAGTGATCAGGATCGCCGGCAGGTCGCCGCCGCAATGGCGGCGCAGTTGCACGATGGCCTCGATGCCGTTGCCCTCGTCGAGATGATAGTCGATGAGCAGGCCGTTCGGCGCGCTCTCGCTTTCGGCCAGCGTCAGCAATGCGAGGTTCAAGTCGGGCGCCTTGATCACCTCGCAGCCCCAGCCGCGCAGCAGCGTTTCCATGCCGTCGAGCACCGCCGGCTCGTTGTCGATGCACAGCGCCATGGTGCCGGCGAGCTGGCTGGCATCGATGCTGGGCTGGCCGCGTTGCGGCAGCGCGATCGGCATCGCGTTCGAACGCGGGACCAGCACGGAAAAATGTGAGCCGCGGCCGACCGTCGACTCGATGTCGATGCTGGCGCCGAGCACGCGGGCCACGCGCTCGACAATGGAGAGGCCGAGGCCGAGCCCACGGGCGATCCTGGCGCCCTGATCGAGCCGGTGGAATTCGACAAAGACGTCGCGCCGCTTCGATTGCGGAATGCCGATGCCGGTATCGTAAACATCGACGCGCACCTGATCGCCGCGCCGCCGGCAGCCGACCAATACGCGCCCCGCAGGCGTGTACTTGATGGCGTTGGAGACGAGGTTCTGGATGAGCCGGCGCAGTAGCCGCCGGTCGGAGCGCACCACCAGCGAGCAGGGCACGACGGTGAGCTCGATCCCGCGCGCGCCGGCGAGCGGCGCGAATTCGAGCTCGATCTGGTGCATCAGTTCGTCGATGCGGAAACTGGTGAATTCGGGGCGCATCGCGCCGGTGTCGAGGCGCGACATGTCGAGCAGCGCGCCGAAGATTTCCTCCACGGCTTCCAGCGAGGCGTCGATATTGTCGGCGAGGCGCGCATCCTCGCGGCCGCCCTGGCGCTCGATCAGGCTGGTGACATAGAGCCGCGCCGCGTTGAGCGGCTGCAGGATGTCGTGACTCGCCGCGGCAAGAAACTTCGTCTTGGAGATATTGGCGGCGTCGGCTTCGCCTTTGGCACGCGCCAGCGCGGTGTTGAGCCGGGTCAGCTCCTCGGTGCGCTCCTTGACGCGCCGTTCCAGCGTTTCGTTGGCGCGCTCCAGGGCTTCCGCCGCCTCGACGCTCGCCGTGATGTCGGTGAAGGTGGTGACGGTGCCGCCGTCGGGCATGCGGTTGGCGCGCACTTCGATCACCGGGCCCGGCTCGGCGAAACGCTGTACGAACGGGTTGTCGCCGGAGACGTAGAGATCGATCTGTTCGCTGACGAAGGCTTCGATGCGCGACGGATCGACGCCGCCGCGCCTGGCGTTGAAGCGCAGGATGTCGGCAAGGCCGATGCCAGCCAGGATCAGGCTGGGCGGCAGATCGAGGATCTCGCCGAACTGCCGGTTCCAGCAGATGAGCTGCAATTCCTTGTCGAACACGGCGATGCCCTGGCGCACGTGGTCGAGCGCGGTCTGCAGGATGGCGCGGTTGTACTGGATCGCGGCATTGGCATCGTCGAGCAGCTTGAGCGCCGCCTTGGTCGAGACCGTGCGCTTGCGCAGCAACAGCGACAGCACCAGGCGCGAAGAGGCGGTGCCGATGGCGGAAGCGAGCACGTGCTCGGCATGGCGCACCAGTCGGAAATCGGCCTCGTCCTTGGGGTCGAGGCTGATGCGGTGACTGGCGGCAAAGCTCTCGAAGGCTTCGCGGGTGCGTTGCTCGCCGAGATAGCGCGCGATGGTCGTGGTCAGTTCCTCGACCGTCACCGAGGAACGCCAGAGCCTGAAACTCGGCGCGATCGGAGCCAGATTCGAGGGCACGAAGATGTCGGCCTGCAGCCGCTCGATCGGCGACGGCACGCGCCGCAGCGAGACGCCGACGTAGGCAATGAAGTTGACGCAGAGGCTCCAGATGACGCCATGCACCAGCGGCGGCAGCTCGAGGCCGAGCAGCGCCTGCGGGCGCAGCGCCGCGATGTGCCAGGGGCCGTCGCTGAGGATGTGCTGGCTGATGATGCCGACGTCGGCAAAGCTCGGCAGCAGCAGCGTGTAGGCCCAGATCAGGATGCCGCAGGTCATGCCGGCGATGGCGCCGCCGGCGGTGCCGCGGCGCCAGATCAGCCCCCCGAAAAAT
This sequence comes from Pseudolabrys sp., assembly GCA_035499835.1. Classification (GTDB taxonomy): domain Bacteria; phylum Pseudomonadota; class Alphaproteobacteria; order Rhizobiales; family Xanthobacteraceae; genus Pseudolabrys. The sequence continues at coordinate 1,355 of DATJYA010000189.1, read as the reverse complement.
GCCGGGGCAAGCTGCGCGATGGCGGCGAACGAGAGCAGTCCGATCGAGGCGAGCTGGGCATCGCCCGCCGAGCGGTAATAAAGATAGGCCAGCAACAAGATGCCGAAGATCGCCAGGCGGCGGGTGGTGAGCAGCAGCGAGCCGATGTTGCGGCCGCCGCCGAGCAAACCTTCGCGGCGCTGCAACACCAGCGGCATGACGATGTCGTTCGACACCATGATTGCCAGCGCCACCGATTCGACGATCACCATGGCGGTCGCCGCCGAGAGGCCGCCGATGAAGGCGATGATGGTCATCACGTTCGAGCCGTTGTGCAACGGCAGCGCCAGCACGAACATGTCGCTGTCGACCGTGCCGGGATAGAAGGTGAGCAGGCCGGCGATCGCGATCGGCACCACGAACAGATTGATCAGCACCAGATAGAGCGGAAACAGCCAGCTCGCGCGCTTGATCTCCTTGTCGTCGTTGTTTTCGACCACGGCGACATGGAACTGGCGCGGCAGCAGGATGATGGCGACGAAGGACAGCAGCGTCGTTGCCACCAGCGTGTCGATGCGCGGCTCGCGGGTGAAGATGCCGGCGACGTTGGGATGCTGCATGGCCTCGCCGAACAGCGCCGCCGGTCCGTGAAACATCACGAAGGTGATGAAGATGCCGACCGCCAGGAACGCCACCAGCTTGACGATCGATTCGGTGGCGATCGCCAGCATTAGGCCGTCCTGGTGTTCGGTGGCGTCGACGTGACGGGTGCCGAACAGCACGGCGAAGGTCGCCATCGACAGCGCGACGAACAGCGCCAGATCGCCGAGCAGCGGCCCGGTCACGCCGTTGGCGGGTGCAACCTGCGCCAGGATCGTCTCCAGTGACGACGACACCGCTTTGAGTTGCAGCGCGATGTAGGGAATGCTGCCGACGATGGCGATCAGCGCAACCAGGGCGGCGACCGCCTGGCCCTTGCCGTAACGGGCGGCGATGAAATCGGCGATCGAGGTAATATTCTGCTCTTTCGCCAGCCGCACGATGCGCGCGATGAGCGGCGAGAACAGGCCGAGCATCAGCACCGGGCCGATATAGATGGTGAGGAACTCGTAGCCGGTGTGCGAGGCGAGGCCGACGGAACCGAAGAAGGTCCACGACGTGCAGTAGATCGCCAGCGACAACGGGTAGATCAGCAGCCGCGTGCGGCCGGCGCGGCTGATGCGGCGAATGCGGTCGCCGTAGCTCGCCACCAGAAACAGCAGGCCGATGTAGCCGAGCGCGACCGCAATGACGATCCAGCCTTGCAGCATTGAGGCTCCGATTTCGGTGCCCGGGCTCGCACGGGCGCCGGACGCGAAGGAATTTTAGCCGTTTTC
>DATJYA010000188.1:0-4440 GCA_035499835.1 Pseudolabrys sp. | reverse complement strand
GAGCAGCAGGAACACCGTCACCAGGATCGACCAGACGAACAGCGGCATCTTGTGCAGCGTCATGCCCGGCGCGCGCATGTTGAAGATGGTGGTGATGAAGTTGATGGCGCCGAGGATCGAGGAGGCGCCGGCAAGATGGATCGACAGGATGACGAAATCCATGGCCGGCCCCGGATGGCCGCTGGTCGATAGCGGCGCATAAATCGTCCAGCCCGTTCCGGCGCCGAGCGCGCCCGGCTCGCCTTCGACGAACAGCGATATCAGCAGCAGCGCGAACGACGACGGCAGCAGCCAGAACGAGATGTTGTTCATGCGCGGGAAGGCCATGTCCGGCGCCCCGATCATGATCGGCACGAACCAGTTGCCGAAGCCGCCGATCATCGCCGGCATGACCATGAAGAAGATCATGATCAGACCGTGCGCGGTGGCGAAGACGTTGTATTCGTGCGGCGTCGGGAAAATCTGCAGGCCGGGGTTCTGCAGCTCGGCGCGGATGGCAATCGACATGCAAGCGCCGATGATGCCGGCGCACATCGCGAAGACCAGATACATCGTGCCGATGTCTTTATGGTTCGTCGAATAGAGGAAGCGCCGCCAGCCGGTCGGATGACCATGCTCTTCGTGTGCGCCATGGGTCGCGTGTCCGCCGTGTGCCGCTGCGTTGCTCGCCATTGCTCTCGTCCTTCAGGCCTGTGTCCGATGCCGCCGCATTATATTCTATTTTTGCTATATGTCACTTGACGCCGCCGCTGTCGGCGAGCTGGGCCGGCTGTGTTTTCTCGTTCCTGGCCGCGACCGGCGCCGCCGGCGCAGCGTCGTCGATGGCGAACTTCTTCTTCGCCATATCGAGCCAGGCCGAATATTCCTTCTCGCTCACGACACGCACGGCGATCGGCATGAAGGCGTGATCGCGGCCGCACAGCTGCGAGCATTGCCCGTAATACATGCCTTCGCGATCGGCCTTGAACCAGGTCTCGTTGAGACGTCCGGGAATGGCGTCGATCTTGATGCCGAAGGACGGCACCGAGAACGAGTGAATGACGTCGGCGCCGATCACCTCGACGCGGACCACCTTGTTGACCGGAACCACCAGTTCGTTGTCGACCGAGAGCAGCCGCAACTGGCCGGCTTTGATGTCCTTGGGCTGCACCATCAGCGAGTCGAATTCCACTTTCGCGTCCGGATAGGTGTAGGTCCAGAACCACTGCTTGCCGGTCGCCTTCACGACCACGTCCGGCTTCGGCACTTTCAGTTCGTAGAACAGCAGACGGAACGACGGCACCGCGATCGCGACCAGGATCAGCACCGGCACCACGGTCCAGAGCACCTCGATCATTGTGTTGTGGGTGGTGCGCGAGGGGACGGGATTGGCGCGCGCGTTGAATCGCACCATGACGACCACGAGCAACAGCAGCACGAACAGCGCAATGGCGGCGATGATCCAGAGCAGGAAGTCGTGAAACCAGACGATGTCTTCCATGACCGGCGAGCCGGCCTGTTGCAGACCGAGCTCCCACTCGGTCGGCTGGCCGAGCCCGGCAAAGGCGGCGCCACCGCCGGCAAGAACAGTCACGCTGGTGACCAGGAAAGCGATCAACCGCTTGAGCACTGGCATCTTTTTATGCGCTCCCTCGTCGCGTAAAGCCGCTGCAACCCCTTTTTTCCGCCCGGCGCAGGCAACGATGTCCGGCACGGCCCCCGCTCGGCACGGCTGATGGCCACGGGCGTGGCGGCATGGGCTGTCGTGCGGGCGGGACGGGGCAAATCTCAGTTTCTCAAACCATAATTCCGGCCTTGCCGCAATGCACCTTATCCACGCCGGCCCCGCAACAATTGGCCTGACCCGCCACGGCCAGGTCGGTGCCGCATTTAAGCCATCCGGCGGCGCTCCAAGACAGGATTGCCACAATCGTGGCGCCCCAGGTTTGCTTGACACAGCGGCCCGTGCGTGACCCAAGGGGAACGCATAAAATTTGGCCGGCGGCGGCGATTCGGGCGTCGAGGGGTGGTACCGCCAAGGGATTGAATCATGGGATTTTACGGGCATAGCCGACATGTGCACAGGATATGGGCGGCGCTGGCGATGGCCGCGTTGGCCTTGGGCCTTGGCCCGGCGCAGCGCGCCGCCGCCCAGGGCGCCGTGCGCTCGGTGCACAAGGACTGGCAGATCCGCTGCGACACCCTGCCCGGCGCCAAATCCGAGCAATGCGTGCTGATGCAGAGTGTCGCCGCCGAGGATCGCGCCAACGTGGGGCTGACGGTCATCGTGCTCAAGACCGCGGACGCCAAAAGCCGGCTGATGCGCGTCGTGGCGCCACTCGGCGTGCTGCTGCCTTCCGGCCTCGGCCTCAAGATCGATCAGACCGACGTCGGGCGCGCCGGCTTCGTGCGCTGCCTGCCCAACGGCTGCATCGCCGAAGTCGTCATGGACGACACGTTGATCCAGAAATTGCGCACCGGAAAGACCGCGACCTTCATCATCTTCCAGACACCGGAAGAAGGCATCGGCTTTCCCATGAGCCTTGCCGGGTTCGGCGAGGGCTACGACAAGCTGCCGTAATTGCCCACCCATCTGCTGTCATCGCCCGCGAAGGCGGGCGATCTAGTATTCGCTGACGGCGCGAAATCTCCCGGCCTCGCCTTAATCTCCCGTTCGGTGGATACTGGATGCCCCGCCTGCGCGGGGCATGACGATGGCTTTTTGTTCGCGGAGTGGCGCAAGTGAATCTCGGTTTCGTTGGGCTCGGCGCCATGGGGCAACTGATCGTTCCGCGCCTGATGAACGCCGGACACAAGGTCACCGGCTGGAACCGCTCGCGCGACAAGGCCGAGCCGCTGATCAAGGCCGGCATGGCCTTCGCCGAAAGCCCGCGCGCCGTCGCGGAAAAATCCGAGATGGTGTTTTCCATCGTCACCGATTCGACGGCGGTGAAATCGGTGGCGCTGGGCAAAGACGGCATCGTCGCCGGCCTCAAGAAAGGCGGCATCTATATCGACATGAGCACCATCGAGCCGGATGCCAGCCGCGCCGTCGCCGCCGAATTCGCCAAGGCCGGGTCGATCATGCTCGACGGGCCGATCTCAGGCAGTCCGGTCACCGTGGCGCAGGGCAACGCCTCGATCATGATCGGCGGCGATGAGCAGGCCTTCGAGCGCGCCAAACCGGTGCTGCTCGCCATCGGCCCCAAGGTCACCCGCATCGGCGGCAATGGGCTGGCCTGCCAGATGAAGATCGCGGTCAACCTGCTGCTGATGGTCGAGGTGATCGCCTTCGGCGAAGCCGTGGCGCTCGCGGAAAAAGGCGGCGTCGCCCGCGATGTGGCGCTCGATGCCATCCTCAAAAGCGTCGCCGCCTCGCCGGTGCTCGGCTATCGTGGGCCGTTCATCCTCGACGGCAAGATGCCGGAGGTGCCGCTCGCCGACGTCACCCTACAGCAGAAGGATATGCTGCTCGCGCTCAATCTCGGCCGCAGCCTCGGCTCACCCGTGCCGCTCGCCGCGGCGGCGAACGAGATGATGAATGCCTGCCGCGGGCTCGGCATCGACGGCAACGATTTCGTCGTTGCGCATCGGGTCTATCGGCTGCTCGGAGGCCAGTCGTGACGCTTCGGAGGCACGGCCATGGCTAAGGAGCTGCTGATCCTCACCACCGGCGGCACCTTCGACAAAATGTACCCCGAGGGCCAATGGGTGCAGGAGTTCACCTTCCCGCCGTCGCAGCAATCGGCGGCAATCGAGATTCTGCGCCGCGCGCGCATGGCGCCGGACAGTTACGAGCACGGCTGGGTGTTCGCCGAGGACAGCACCAGGATCACCGACGCGCAGCGCGAGATCATCGCCGACCGCTGCGCGCAAGCCGCGCAGACGCAAATCGTGGTGACGCATGGCACCGACACGATGACCCGCCGCATCGATCCGGCCACCGGCCGCGTGTCGGCGCAGCCGTGCACCGCGCAGGTCATTGCCGGGCGCAACCTCGCCAAGACCATCGTGCTCACGGGCGCGGCGCAGCCGGCCGCCATGCGCGATTCCGATACCGATTTTAATCTCGGCCTCGCCGTCGGCGCCGCATTGACGGCCGCGCCGGGCACCTACGTGGCGATGAACGGGCTGGTATTGCCCTGGGACCGTTGCGTGAAAGACGTCGACGGCCGCTTCAGAAAGCTGGAGCCTGCCGACCACGCCAATTCGGGCTAAAGGAGGACAGTCGTGACGACACAAGGCGAGAAAATCGGCTCGGCATTGGCCAGGGCCGTGAAGGGAGCGATGGCGGCAATGAAGGACGACGACGCACCGGTGATGTACCGCACCAATCTGCGCGACGTGCCCAAGGTCGAAGGCCTCAAGCGCGACGACGGCTGGGTCGACATGCAGGTGCAGTTCCTCATCGACAAGAAATCCGCCGGCGCCAATCACGTCGTCGGCTGGACCGTGCTCAAG
>DATJYA010000187.1:0-3535 GCA_035499835.1 Pseudolabrys sp. | reverse complement strand
GCAGCGCGCCACGAGCGCCTCGCGCTGGCGGGCGATCTGGGCGACCAGCGCGGCGCCGACCGTGCCCAAACCGGCGACACCCACTCTTAATGCCTGGGTCATGAATTAACGCCGCGTGGCGAGCGGAACCACGTTGTGAAGTCGTTCTGGCCCCGTCTTGAGGAAGCGGCCGATGTTGCGCGCGGCCTGCCGGATACGCTGCTCGTTTTCAACGAGCGCGATGCGGACATGGCCCTCGCCGTATTCGCCGAAGCCGATGCCGGGGGAGACCGCGACCTCGGCCTTTTCGACCAGAAGCGTGGCGAATTCGACGCTGCCGGGGCTCTTGAACGGCTCCGGAATCGGCGCCCAGGCAAACATCGAGGCGCGCGGGCTCGGCACCGGAAAGCCGGCACGGCCAAAACTTTCCACCAGCACATCGCGGCGGCGCTTGTAGGTCTCGCGCATGTCCTTGATGCAGTCGTCGGGGCCATTGAGTGCGGCGGTCGCCGCAACCTGGATTGGCGTGAAGGCGCCGTAGTCGAGATAGGACTTGACGCGGCCGAGCGCCGCGATCACGCGCTCGTTGCCGACGGCAAAGCCGATGCGCCAGCCCGGCATCGAATAGGTCTTCGACATAGAGGTGAACTCGACCGCGACGTCGATCGCGCCCGGCACCTGCAGCAGCGACGGCGGCGGATTGTCGTCGAAATAAACCTCGGCGTAGGCGAGATCGGACAGCACCAGGATGCCGTGCTTCTTGGCGAAGGCGACGAGGTCCTTGTAGAAATCGAGGCTCGCCACATAGGCCGTCGGATTGGCCGGATAGCAGACCACCACCGCGGTCGGCTTCGGAATCGAATGGGTGATCGCACGTTCGACGGTGTGGAAGAAATTCGGCGTCGGCTCCGAGGGCACCGAACGGATGGCGCCGCCGGCCATCAGGAAGCCGAAGGCGTGGATCGGATAGCTCGGGTTGGGCACCAGCACCACATCGCCCGGCGCGGTGATCGCCTGCGCCACGTTGGCGAAACCTTCCTTCGAGCCGAGCGTGGTCACGATCTGCGTGTCGGCATTGAGCTTCACGCCGAAGCGGCGCGCGTAATAGGCGGCCTGCGCGCGGCGCAAGCCGGGGATGCCGCGCGACGCCGAATAGCGGTCGGTGCGCGGCTTGCCCAGCGTCTCCTTCAGCTTCTCGATGACATGCGCCGGCGCCGGCAAATCCGGATTGCCCATGCCGAGATCGATGATGTCGGCGCCGCCGTTGCGCGCGCGCGCCTTGGCCCGGTTCACCTCTTCGAACACATAGGGCGGCAATCGGCGGATACGGTAGAAATCATCCATCGCTCAAACCTTTAGCTCACCGGCCACTGCCCCTTGCCAGTCGCCGACGTTTAAATCCCGGCTGGCTTTTATCACGGGTTCGGCTTGCCGCCAGTGGCCCCGGTCTCATTTGCCTCAGCCGGCTGTTCTTTCCCGGTTTGGCCGCCGTTTTTGCCGGATTTGGCCGATGAACCAGCCGATGAATCAGGCTTCTGCCCCAGTTGCCGGTCGCGGACCTTTTCCAGGTCTTTTTCCATCTGCACCTGTTGCTCGTCCGTTAACGGCTGGTCGGCCCGCGACGGCGGCATGTCGTGCACGGCGGGATATTGATAGGCCGCCGTCGGCCGGACCGGCGTGTCGCCCGGCTCGCCCATACTGCCTGGCAGCTTGTCGATCACGCTGCCGGCCGAGCAGCCGGCGAGCCCGGCAGCCAGCGCCATGGCGACCAAGATTGTTGCGCGAGCGTCTTGCCGCACGTCGAGCGGTCCCTCCGGCCGGGAAATCCAATGCGGACTCAATGAATTGTACCATAGGCCAACTATCCGGCTAATATGGCGTCAACAAGGTTGGGCGCGCAGGTCACGGACCGGCCTGCGAAACCCGCCCAGCAACCCGCATCGCGGGACAACCGGGCCATGTCTGGGCGGAAGCGGCGCAAGATGGACAAGCCGACGCAAGAGCCGGCGAGCGAACTGAAAAAGCTCAGCGAGGTCGATATCGAGGCCTTCGCGAGTAATCTTGCGCGCGTGGTCGAGCAAGGCGGCAAGGCGCTCGCCGCTTATCTCAAGCCGCGTGAGGAAGGCAAGATCAAGAGCGAACTTGCCGAAGACATCGCCGATATCGTCAAGACGCTTGCGCAAGTTCTCGAATACTGGCTCGCCGATCCGCAACGCGCCGTCGAATTGCAGGCCAAGCTCGGCCGCGCCTATCTCGAGCTCTGGGCGGGCGCCGTCAAACGCATGGCCGGCGAGCAGGCATCACCGGTCGTTGCCCCGGACGCCAGGGACAAGCGCTTTTCCGACCCCGAATGGTCGCAGAACCAGTTCTTCGATTTCCTCAAGCAGCTTTATCTGCTCACCGTGCAATGGGCCGACCGGCTGGTGAAGGACGCCGAAGGCATCGACCCGCACACGCGGCAGAAGGCGGAGTTCTACGTCAAGCAGATCGCCAATGCGATCTCGCCGTCGAATTTCGTGCTGACCAATCCCGAACTGCTGCGCGACACGCTCTCGTCCAATGCCAGCAATCTGGTGCGCGGCATGCACATGCTCGCCGAGGACATCCGCGCCGGCAAAGGCAATCTCAAGATCCGCCAGTCCGACCCGAATGCGTTCGAAGTCGGCCGCAACCTCGCGCTCACCCCGGGCAAGGTGATCTTCCAGAACGATCTGATCCAGCTCATTCAATACGAGGCGACGACCAAGGAGGTGCTCAAGGTCCCATTGCTGATCGTGCCGCCCTGGATCAACAAATTCTATATCCTCGACCTCACGCCGGAAAAATCCTTCATCAAATGGTGCGTCGACAATGGGCTCACCGTGTTCGTGATCTCGTGGGTCAATCCGGACGCCCACCTCGCCGGCAAAAGCTTCGAAGAGTACATGAAGGAAGGCGTGATCGTCGCTCTCGATACCGTCGAGGCGGTGACCGGCGAAAAAAAGATCAACACCATCGGCTATTGCGTCGGCGGCACGCTGTTGTCGATTACGCTGGCCTATCTCGCTGCCAACAAGCAGGAGCGCGTGCTCTCGGCGACGCTGTTCGCGGCGCAGGTCGATTTCACCTTCGCCGGCGATCTCCTGGTCTTCGTCGACAAGGAGCGCATCGCGCAGCTCGAAGAGCACATGAAGAGCCAAGGCTATCTCGAGGCCTCGCGCATGGCCAATACCTTCAACATGCTGCGTTCCAACGATCTGATCTGGCCCTACGTGATCAGCAACTACCTGAAGGGCAAAAAACCCTTCCCCTTCGACATCCTCTACTGGAATTCCGACGCCACGCGGATGCCGTCCGCCAATCACTCGTTCTATCTGCGCAATTGCTATCTCGACAACAACCTCGCCAAGGGCAGGCTGGAGCTCGGCGGCGTCAAGCTCAACCTCAAGGACGTCAAGGTGCCGGTCTATAATCTTGCCACCCGCGAGGATCACATCGCGCCGGCGAAATCGGTGCTGGTCGGCTCGAAATTTTTCGGCGGCCCGGTGAAATTCGTGCTCGCGGGCTCCGGCCATAT
>DATJYA010000186.1:0-3732 GCA_035499835.1 Pseudolabrys sp. | reverse complement strand
CCCGCGCTTCCGCGGCGAGCACGCGTTGCGCCGTTATCCCAACGGCGAGGAGCGCTGCATCGCCTGCAAGCTGTGCGAGGCGATTTGCCCGGCGCAGGCGATCACCATCGAGGCGGGCCCGCGCCGCAACGACGGCACCCGACGCACCACGCGCTACGACATCGACATGGTCAAATGCATCTATTGCGGGCTCTGCCAGGAGGCCTGCCCGGTCGACGCCATTGTCGAGGGGCCGAATTTCGAATTCGCCACCGAGACGCGCGAAGAGCTCTACTACGACAAGGAGCGGCTGTTGGCGAACGGCGACCGCTGGGAGCGCGAGATCGCCAAGAACATGGCGCTCGACGCGCCGTATAGGTGAGGGCGTAATGGCAGTGTCATCGCTCGTCATAGTGTCGTCGTTACCCTCCCCTGGAGGGGGAGGGTCGCCGCCGAACGTTAGTGAGGCGGCGGGGTGGGGTGAGCTGCGCTCGCCGTTCACCCCACCCCGGCTCGCATCTCGCTGTGCTCGCCGCTCGCCGACCCTCCCCCTCCAGGGGAGGGTGAAGGAACGCATGCGATGATCGTGCAGTCGATATTCTTCTACATCTTTGCCGGCGTCTGCGTCGCCAGCGCTGCCATGGTGATTTCGGCGCGCAATCCCGTGCATTCGGTGCTCTACCTCATCCTCGCCTTCGTCAGCGCCTCCGGGCTGTTCGTGCTGATGGGCGCCGAATTCCTGGCGATGATCCTGATCGTCGTTTATGTCGGCGCCGTCGCCGTGCTGTTCCTGTTCGTGGTGATGATGCTCGACGTCGATTTCGCCGAGCTCAAGCAGGGCGTGCTGCAATATCTGCCGGTCGGCATGGTCATCGGCGGCATTTTTCTCGCCGAACTGCTGCTGGTGGTCTTTGCCTGGGCGGTCGGGCCGAACGTGTCGCAGAGCATCACCTCGCCGATCCCGCCGCTGAGCAAGGTCTCCAACACCGAGGCGATCGGCCTCGTGCTCTATACCCGCTACGTCTATTACTTCGAGGTCGCCGGCCTCATCCTGCTGGTCGCCATGATCGGCGCCATCGTGCTGACGCTGCAGCACCGCGTGCGCGTGCGCCGCCAGGATATCGGCGAGCAGGTGGCGCGGCGGCCGGCCACATCGATCGAGATCCGCCATGTGCGCCCGGGCCAGGGCTTGGGGGACGCGGCATGAGCATCGGGCTTGGACACTATCTCAGCGTCGCCGCCATCCTGTTCACCTTCGGGGTGTTCGGCATCTTCCTCAACCGCAAGAACGTCATCATCATCCTGATGTCGATCGAATTGATCCTGCTCGCGGTCAACATCAATCTCGTCGCCTTCTCCACGCATCTCGGCGACATTGTCGGGCAGATCTATGCGCTGATCGTGCTCACCGTCGCCGCGGCGGAAGCCGCCATCGGGCTTGCCATTCTCGTCGTCTTCTACCGCAACCGCGGCTCGATCGCGGTCGAAGACATCAACCTGATGAAAGGTTAGGGGCGGGATGTACCAGGCCATCGTCTTCCTGCCGCTGCTGGGCGCCATTCTTGGCGGCATCATTGCGCTGGCCGGCGCGCGGGCGCGTTTCCCCGGCGAGGGGCCGCCGCCGGGCGCGGAGGACGGCATCGTCGCCAGCCCGCACCACCATGAGCCGGAAGTCGAAGGTGGCGGCGTCATCCATCACGCCCACAGCGAAGTTGGCGGTCACGGTCCTGCCGAGCCGGCCGCCGCCGGCTCCCGCACCACGGAGCTCATCACCACCACGCTGCTGATGGTGTCGATGGTGCTGTCGTGGATCGCCTTCGTCGACGTCGGCTTCGGCCACCACGACGCGCGGGTGCCGGTGTTCACCTGGATCGCCTCCGGCGATCTCAAGATCGACTGGTCGCTGCGCATCGACACGCTCACCGCGGTGATGCTGGTGGTAGTGACCACGGTATCGGCCTTCGTCCACCTCTATTCCATCGGCTACATGGAGGAGGACCCGTACCGGCCGCGCCTCTTCGGCTATCTGTCGATGTTCACCTTCGCCATGCTGATGCTGGTGACCGCGGACAATCTGGTGCAGTTGTTCTTCGGCTGGGAGGGCGTCGGTCTTGCGAGCTATCTGCTGATCGGCTTCTGGTACCACAAGCCCGAGGCCAATGCCGCCGCGATCAAGGCCTTCATCGTCAACCGCATCGGCGATTTCGGTTTTGCGCTCGGCATTTTCGCGCTCTACGCCATGGTCGGCAGCGTCGAGTTCGATACCATATTCGCGCAGGCGCCCTCGCTCACCGGCAAGACCATTCATCTGTTCGCCTGGAACGTCGACGCGCTGACGCTGATCTGCCTGTGGCTGTTCATGGGCGCCATGGGCAAGTCGGCGCAGTTCCTGCTGCACACCTGGCTGCCCGACGCCATGGAAGGCCCGACGCCGGTGTCGGCGCTGATCCACGCCGCCACCATGGTGACCGCCGGCGTGTTCATGGTGGCGCGGCTGTCGCCGCTGTTCGAACTGGCGCCCGACGCGCAGGCCTTCGTCACCTTCATTGGCGCCACCACGGCGATTTTCGCCGCCACCGTCGGCCTGGTGCAGAACGACATCAAGCGCGTCGTCGCCTATTCGACCTGTTCGCAGCTCGGCTACATGTTCGTGGCCATGGGCGTCGGCGCCTATTCGGTGGGCATGTTCCACCTGTTCACCCATGCCTTCTTCAAGGCGCTGCTGTTCCTCGGCTCCGGTTCGGTGATCCACGCCATGCATCACGAGCAGGACATGCGCAACATGGGCGGCCTCAAGGATCGCATCCCCTTCACCTATGTGATGATGATCGTCGGCACGCTGGCGCTGACCGGCTTCCCGCTCACCGCCGGCTATTTCTCCAAGGACGCCATCATCGAGGCGGCCTTCGTCGGCAAGAACCCGATGGCGCTGTATGCCTTCATCTGCACCGTCGGCGCCGCGCTGCTCACCTCGTTCTATTCCTGGCGGCTGATCTTCAAGACCTTCCACGGCGAGCCGCACGACCGCAATCACTGGCGCGACGCCCGTGAGAGCCCCTGGGTCATGCTGATCCCGCTCGCCGTGCTGGCGCTCGGCTCGGTCCTTGCCGGCCTGCCGTTCAAGGAGATTTTCGCCGGCCACGGCGTCGAAGGTTTCTTCGGCGCATCGCTCACCTTCGCCAAGGGCAACGATGTCCTCGAATTGATGGAGCATGTCCCGCTCGCGGTCAGCGTGGCGCCGACGGTGATGATGGTGGTCGGCTTTGTCGTCGCCTGGCACTTCTATATCCGCCGCCCCGATATTCCTGTCGAACTCGCGCGCCAGCACGAGGTGCTCTACAAGTTCCTGCTCAACAAGTGGTACTTCGACGAGATCTACGACGCGATCTTCGTCGAGCCGACCAAGCGCCTCGGCCGCCTGCTGTGGAAGGGCGGCGACGGCTGGCTGATCGACGGCTTCGGCCCCGACGGCGTCTCCGCCCGCGTGCTCGACGTCACCCGCAACGTGGTGCGGCTGCAGACCGGATACCTCTACCACTACGCCTTCGCCATGCTCATCGGCGCCGCGGCCTTCATCACCTGGTTCATGTTCGCGGGGTTACATCCATGAGCTGGCCGGTGCTCTCCGTCGTCACCTTCCTGCCGCTGCTCGGCGCGCTGCTGGTCGCGCTGCTCGCGCGCGGCGACGGTCCGATCGCGCGCGGCACCGCGCGCTGGGTGGCGCTGTGGACGACGCTCGTCACCTTCGCCATT